>CAYWTU010000141.1:0-8310 GCA_964461275.1 uncultured Pirellulales bacterium
CCAAATCGAGCGGCGAATACTCGCGTATTTCGTTCAGCACCTCGTCACGGCGCTGGAGCAGTTCGGCGAATTCGCCGGCCCGATCGCGATTTGGAGCGGCAAAGCCGAAGGCGTGTCCACCGTACACGGCGTTGGGCATCCACTGGCGCAGCAGCGCCGGGTCGAGCGTCGTCTGGGCGCCGTTGACCGCGGCGCACGTCAACCGCGACGACTGCCGCGCCACAGGGTCTTCGCTGTCCGGCCGCGCCAAATCGTCGTGCAGCGCCAGCCACAGACTGGTGCACGCGCCGGCCGAACCGCCGGTGGCGCCGGCTCGCGTGGGGTCCAAATTCCACTCGGCGGCCTTCGAGCGGAGCGTTTGCAGGGCCCGGGCCGCATCGTACACGCAGGCTTGCACGGGTGGGGTAACGCCCTGCTCCATGGCCTGGGTGATGAATCGATAGTTCACCGCCGCCACGCTGATGCCGGCCGCCAATAGCGGCTCGATCTGTCCGCGGCCGTAGCTCGACTTGTCACCCCGCATCCAACCGCCGCCGTGAATGAGCAACACCAGCGGCGTCGGCCGCTGTGACTTCGCCTGCCACAGATCGAACACCTGGCGCCGCGACTCTTGGCCATAGGCATAGTCAGCCACTTCGGGTTGTGGACGTTTATTAGAGTCGTCGGCAGACGACTCTTGGGCCCAGACGCTGGCGTCGATGATCAAGAGTACGAGAAACAACAGCCCGGCGCATCGGTTCATTATCTCGGCTCCAAGAAATGGTCACGAACGATGGCGCCCCGCGCTGACGGCGCCCCGGTGGCGTCGCCGGAAAAAACAGGCCATCAGAAACAGATGGCGCCATCCATTGGTCGGCGACGACCGCTGGATTATAGTTGCTGGTGCAGAGGATTGCGCTGTCGCTTCGGCAGCGAGTAAGGAACGACCGAAGAATAACTTCCGCAGAATGAATTCCCCTCACCTGGCCTCACCCAGGGGGAGAGGTGCAAAAGGAGGAAGTTATTCTTCGGTCGCTCCTTGTTGTGCAATTCATCCATTCTGGAATCCGCCGCCTGTGGCCAAGAGATTTCCATTGGAAATACGTAAACGCGGCCCACGGCGCAGCGTCTCGCCCCTAGTCGGCGCGTGGGGGCTGATGGCCATCTCGGCGGCGTGCCTGGTGGGCGGGCTGGGGTTCTTGGTGTGGGTGCTGGTCTATTGGTCGTTGCCGCAATGGCGGGTGCGATATCACTTCCGCGAGACGGTCGCCCACGTGGCCAAGGTCCGCCTCAAGCAATACGAGGCGCACGACGGCACCACCTACCGCCCCGAATACCTCGTGGACTTTACGGTCGATGACACCCCGTACCACGTCTGGGCCACCTACGATGTGACGGGCCGCTTCTCGCACGACGAGACGGCCATGCGTGCTACGCTCGATCGGTTTGCTCAAGGCAAACAGTATCCGTGCTGGTACGACCCTCACGATCCGCAGATGGCGTGCATGAGCCGAGGCAACGTCTGGTCGCCGTGGCTGGTGCTGCTGTTGCCGGTGTCGTTCATTGCCGTGGGGGGCGGCGCCCTGATCATTCTGATCTTCGATCGGGGCAAATCGGTCGAGCGCCGGGCGGCGCTGGCCGCGCGGGGGCTGCCGCTGGAGATGTTCGACGGCGGCGCTCCCGACGCAAGCGCCGATCATCCCCAGATTCCACGCTTGGAGCACATCACCGATAGCCCCGGCACGACGCTGAAATATCGGCTCCCGATTGACGCCCGCAGCGACTGGGCCCTGGGGGGCTTGTTGGGGGGCGTGGCGCTGATGAACTTGGTGGCGGCCGCGTTTCTGCTGCTGGCGGTGCGCAAACTGTGGCGGGGCGAACCCGACTGGATTCAGTTGGGCGTGACGTTGCCTTGGTTGTTTGTAGGGCTCTGGGCGGCGGTGCAGGTGGCGCGCCGCATCGTGGGCACCACCGGCGTGGGACCGACGTTGATCGAACTTTCGGCCCACCCCTTGGTCCTGGGCCAACGGTATGAGGCCTTGCTGATCCAAAACGGCCGCTTGAAGTTCGAACGCCTGCGACTGCTGCTGGTGTGCCAGGAGCGTGGCACGTTCACCCAGGGGACGAATTTACGCATCGACCAGCGTCGCGTGTTCGAGCGAGTCCTGTACGAGGCCGACTCCGTAGAAGTTCGGCAAGGCGCCCCGTTTGAAATTCGCAGCGACCTGGTCTTGCCCGCGCACGCCATGCACTCGTTTCAGTCCGAACACAACGAAGTGAATTGGTCGCTGCTGGTGGTTGCCCGGCCGAGCGGTTGGCCGGCGTTCGAACGGCAGTTTCCGGTCGTGGTTTACCCGAGCCCGGACAATCGGAGGCCGACATGAGCGAGCCGGCCGTCACGATCCACTTGGTGGGTGAGCACCACGTTTTCCAACCGGGCGAAGTCCTCACCGGCGAATACTGGCTTAGCGGCGTCGACCAGGCGCAGGTTCGCGCGCTCGAAGCATCGGTGTTGTGGCACACCGAAGGCAAAGGGGACGAAGACCTGGCAGTGCACTTTTTCAAACGGCTGTCGGTTGACGCGGGCGATCTGGTCGATCCGCACGCCGCCGGAAAATTTAGCGTCATTCTGCCCAACAGTCCGCTCAGCTACGAGGGAGTCATCGTTAAAATCCGCTGGTTGGTGCGGGTGCGAATGTTTCTCGAAGACGGCGCCGAGGTGATGGCCGAGCGCCCCTTTCAGTTGGGCCAGGTGCCCCCGGCTCGCGCCGTGTTGCCCGAGCGCGCACCATGAACTCGGCGGGCGATGCGCCGGGGGTCAATCCGTTCATCAGTCGCCGGCTGCGCCCGGGCAGCGTGCCCTATGTTGAGCCCAGCCCCGGTCTGGTGAGCCAATTAGCGGACCGCTTCCTGGCGTCGCCGCGAGGCCAAATCGTCGGTCCGCACGGCAGCGGAAAGTCGGCTTTGTTGCAGGCAGTGGTCGGGGAGTTGGAGCGCCGTGGCTGGTCGGCGGCGACGTGTGCGCTACGCACAGGGCAGCGGCGATTGCCGGACCATGTTTGGCGAAATTGGCCAACGGGCCGCTGCCGTTTGCTGGCCATCGATGGCTTCGAGCAACTCGCCCGGTCGGTGCAATGGCGCGTCCGCTGGCGCTCGTGGCGGCGCGGGACCGGACTGCTCGCCACAGCCCATGCGCCCATCGGATTGCCGACTCTGTACGCGACGACCGCGACATTGGCAACGGCGCGGCTCGTCGTCCAGCGGCTGCAATCGGGATTTCCTGAATTGGTTGCCGACGCCGACGTGGCGCAGGCGTTTGCCCACTGCCAAGGGGACATCCGCGAGACGCTGTTCGCGCTCTACGACCTGTACGAGGCTCGTCGTTCTGAATGGTGAGTCGCACCGCATTACCCCTTTGAAGCTAGCACGATTTCATTCACAAAGGAGCGGAAGGGCGCAAGCCCTCCGGCCGAACAACCAGACCGACAAACACCGGACGGCTCGCGCCGTGCCGCTAAAATGCCGATGCCGTCGTGCTAGCTTCAAAGGGGTGAGTCGCACCGCATATACAAAACCATCGCCGAACCGTACACTGCCGTGCGCGATCAGCCCCGCTGCTGGACCACCGAGAGTCATCTGCCATGTACGAGAGAATTCACGCCTTTCGCCAGAAACTGCGCGACGGCCGATTGTGCCTGGGCCCGGCCATTTCACTGGCCGATCCCGCGGTGACCGAGGCCGTGGCCCCGGCCGCCGACTATGTTTGGATCGACCTGGAACATTCGGTCATTGGATTCGATTCGCTGCTGGCGCATCTAATCGCCGCCCGAGCGGGCAACGTAGCGGCGCTGGTCCGAATTCCGATTGCCGACGTCGGCTACGTCAAACGGGTGTTGGACAACGGCGCTGACGGCATCATCGTTCCCCAAATTCGCACGGCCGACGAAGCCCGTCAGATGGTGGCCGCCTGTCGCTATCCGCCGCAAGGCAACCGCGGATTTGGTCCCAAGCGCTGCACCAACTACGGCCGGACAGGCGGTCCCGACTATTTTCGCGCGGCCAACGAGGGAACGTTCGTTTCCGTGCAGATTGAAACGGTTTCGGCCTACGAGGCGCTTGACGAAATCTTGGCGATTCCCACGCTCGACGCGATCGTCATTGGACCGTACGACCTGTCGGGCTCGATGGGAATTCTTGGCCAACTGGATCACCCCAAGCTGTTGGCCGCGATTGAAGAAACCGCCGGCAAGGCTCGGGCCAAAGGACTTTCGGTCGGGTGGGGCATGTCGCCGCAACCTGAGATTCTGCCGCGGCTGTTCAAGTGGGGAATCAACTGGATGCAGTACGGCAACGACTTTGCCTATTTGGTGCAGGGGTTGGAGGCGTCGTTCCGCGCGGCCCGCACCGCTGTTGGTCAGGCGTGATACCAGCCGCAGCCGAAGTCGTCAGGCTGTAGCCGAAGCCGCCAGGCATTGGCCGAACCGCCAACGCGCCCCAACGGTGGCCAGTTCGGCGACCAAGCGCCGAATAACCGCCGATACCCAACTACGGCTGGTCCCATAACCGATACGGGTCGTCCCAGCGTCGCATCTCCGCTTCGAGCATTGACTCGAGTTCGGCCCGTTTTTCGGCGTGCCTGGGATCGTCGGCCAGATTTCGCTGCGAGAGCTGCGGTACGTTGCCGGTCAGCGCCGTGACGGTCGGGTCGGAATGCTCCACCAACAGTTCGTGCGGGTTCTCGGCCAGGTGGAACAACTGTGTCTGACGAACCTGGCCCTCCAGCGTGTCGTATTTGATCAGTTTCCAGTCGCCGTCCTTGACGCACCGCAAGCCCGGTTTCGTGCCGCCACAGTAAACGCCATACATCGACTTGCGCACCGCCGCCTGCCGACCCCAGAGGACGCTTTTGTAGCTCAATCCCTCGTTCGACCGCGGCGGCGGAATTTGAGCCAGGTCGCACAACGTGGCCAGCACATCCATGAGATACACATTGCCCGGCGCTCGGCTGCCGGGCGCAATGCCCGGCCCGCGGACAATCAGCGGCACGCGCCACGTGTGTTCGTAGAGGTTTTGCTTGCCCATCAGACCGTGGCGCCCCAGCGACATCCCATGGTCGGCGGTATAGAAGACGTAAGTGTTGTTCAGCGCTCCCAGGGATTGGAGCCGATCGAGCACCCGGCCCACTTGGGCGTCGATGTCCTGCGCCAGGGCACACTCTCGACCCAACTCGTTCCGAACGGTCGCCTCGTCGCGTCGCCGCCAAACGCCGCTCACCGCAACCTCGTCGCGCAAGTCGGGGTGGCCCAGCGGAAACGGATGAGCCGGCAGATAGCTGACGGGCAGCGGCGGCTGTCGGGCGTTCAGCCTTGGCGGCGCGGCGCGATCCGTGTGGTTGACCGCGCCATACGCCTGGAGAAGTTCCGGCTTGGCGTCGCGAGGATCGTGAGGATGCGAGAATCCGAGATACAGCAGGAACGGCCGGCGATCGCCCTCGGCAACCCGTTGGTTCAAGAAGTCGAGCGCCTGATCGGCGTGCCAGGCGCTCCCCTCGGCGTCGTTGCCCTCGCGCTTGGTGGCCTCACGTCGCACGGCAAACTGCCGGTTGGCGGCATCGTAGCTGTTGCCCACCTTGCAGGTTCGCATCGTTGCGTAGCCGGCGCGGTTGAACACCGCGGGAAGCGTCTGTTGGACGATGTCTTCCGGACAATTTCGCTGCGGTCCGGGTCCAATCGGCAGCCGCCACAAGCTGCGTCCGCACATAATCATGTGTCGCGATGGCGTGCAGACGGCCCCCATGAACGAGCCCATGTGGTGTGCCGCGTCGATGGTCACGCCCTCGGCCGCCAGGCGGTCGAGCGTCGGGGTTTGCAGGACCGACTTTGGATCGTAGGCCCGCAGCTCAAGCGGCGTCTGATCGTCGGCAATGATGAACAGAAAATTCGGCCGCTGCGGCTCCTCGGCCGATAACGGGGGGGCGATCGCCGCCGCCAGCACCATCAACCAAACTCCGAGGCATCGACGCATGGCCAACTCGAGGCTAAGTAGCCCTCCACGATTCTGGTAGGGATTTCGGCGATCGGGGATGTCGCCTCCCCAAATCGTGTCAAGCTATTTAGATGCGGCCCGACCACCGGTCGTCCTCGGCGGTCCGTTGGGCCAGCCGTCTCTTGCGGGCCGCCAGCATGGCCGCCCAGAAACCCAGGAACCCAAGCGAACAAGCCAAAACCACTACGGAGCGCCAGGGATTGTGATTAAATCGATACGCCCCCGCGGCGTGGAACATTCCCCAGGCCAAGATGCCAACCATCAGATAGGCGATGGGGCGGTAATGCAGCGGTGAGGGCATGGATCGATACCGGTTAGAACCAGCTTCGCGGGACTTTCCATCGGCGTTGGAGCGCTTCCACGTTACCGCATCGGCCCCCCGGGCAAAAGGCGTGCCGGCATGGTAAACTGTGGTTCTGTTACTCTTCCGAGCTTAGCCCATGTCCTCTCCGGTTCTCCCAGCGGCGGTCGATGCGCCGGCCCCCGTCGATCACTTTGCTCGCGGGCGGATCGTGCTCAAACCGCGCAAGGCCCGGCCGTTTTTTGGCCGCCACCCGTGGGTGCTCGAATCGGCGGTCGATCGCGTGGAAGGAGAACCGGCTGACGGCGACGTTGTAGACCTACTTAGTGACAAGCGGAAATTCATCGCCCGAGGGCTGTACAATAGCCAGAGTCGGTTGCGCGTGCGGCTGTATTCGTGGTCGACTAGCGAGCCGGTCGACGATGCGTTCTGGCGGGCGCGACTGGCCCGCGCCCTGGAATTCCGCACGCAACTGGGGCTCGATGATCGTCAAGGGGCGGCGCGGTTGGCGTTCAGCGAGGCCGATGGACTCAGCGGCCTGGTGGTCGATCGATACGCCGACTATTTAGCCGTTCAGGTGACGGCGCTGGGCATGTCTCAGCGCCTACCCGCGTTGACCGGCATGTTGGCTGATCTGACCGGGGCGCGAGGCATTCTCCTCCGGCACGAAAAGGGAACGGCGCAGGCCGAGGGACTTGCGGCCGCCGAAGGGTGCATTCACGGCTCGCCGCCCGATGGGCCAATCTTCATAGTCGAACACGGACTGAAATACGGCGTCGATTTGATCGAAGGGCAAAAAACCGGGTTCTACCTCGACCAACGAGAAAATCGGGAAGCCGCTGCCCGATATATGCGGGACCGTAAGGTGCTCGACGTTTGTTGCTACAGCGGCGGTTTCAGCCTGAACGCTTGCCGTTTGGGTCGGGCCCGCGAGACTGTCGGTTTTGACTCCAGCGCCAAAGCGGTGACGCTCGCCCGTGCCAACGCGGCGCTGAACGGCGTGGCCAACGTCCGCTTCGAGCAAGGCGACTGTTTTCACACGCTGCAAGCGCTGCTTGAAGGCCGGCAGAAATTCGACGCCGTGATTCTCGATCCGCCAAAATTCGCCCGTTCGCGACAATCGGTCGAAGAGGCACTGCGGGCGTATCATCGCTTGAATCGACTGGCGGTTGACCTGCTTACGGCGGGCGGCATCTTGGTGACGTGCAGTTGCTCCGGACACGTCAGCCGCGAGGACATGCTGTATCTTATGGCCGGCGTGTCGCAGCAGACGGGCCGCGATATTCAGGTTCTGGAGCAACGCGGCGCCGCGGCCGACCACCCGGTAAGCGCGTCGTGCCTGGAAACCGAGTATCTCAAGTGCCTGATTTGTCGGGCACTGTAGGGCGATGTCACGATCGGCAAAGAGGCGGCCTTGGCGCGACACGTTGCTCCCCGACGCCGAGCCTTGTGCCTGGCCCATCAAAGCGCTGCGCTGTGGTCGCTGGGCAACGGCCTTACCACTGGGGCGCTGGTCAACTACCTGGCGCTCGACATGGGCGCTCAGGGGAAACACCTGAGCTTGATCCTGGCCATGCCCGCAGCGGTGGGCCTGTTGCGATTGGCTGCGCCGGCGATGATTCGACTCTTGGGAGGCGTCAAGCGGGCCTGCCTAACACCGCTTCTAGCAGGTTACCTGCTGCTGGCGCTATTGCCGATGCTGGGAACGGAGTTGCGGGCGTGGTCTCCCGTGTCGCCGCTGTGGGCCTTGGTGGCCGTGATTTGCACGCACCAGCTATTGGAGCATTTGGGCAATGTGTCGTTGTGGGTGTGGCTGGGCGAGCTTGTGCCGGAGCCCATCCGCGGCCGTTATTTCGCCCGTCGTCAGGTCTGGCAGTTGGCGGTGTTGATTCCCACCTTGCTCGTCAGCGGCTGGTTTGCCGACCACTGGCGAACGTCGCGGTCGGAGCACACGCTGCTAGGATACGCCATACCCAATGCCGTGG
>CAYWTU010000142.1:0-8297 GCA_964461275.1 uncultured Pirellulales bacterium
AGCGCACGGTGATAGAACAAGATCCAGATCGCGCTGGCCGCCGCCAACAGTACAACGGCCGTTTGCCCGGCCTGCGCAAACGACGTCGAGCGGAGGTAGACCATGGTTCCTGCCGCGACGGCTGCAATCCGCGCCAACTCGGCCGGCAGACCCCACCGTCGCCGCTCGAACAGCGCGCCAAAATTAAGCAGCCCCACGAACACGGCCAAGGCCGGCATCGCCAGCGTCATGAGCGCGGCGCCTTCGTCGGCCCGAATGGTCACCATCAGGCTCAACGCCAGCGTCAGCGCAAATTGCACCAGTACGTACACATTCAAACCCAGCGGCGCCCGGGCGTTGTACTTGACGACCATCTCGGGCGTGATTTCACAGGCGTAGTGCTGCGGCGCAAGTCCGCGCGGCGTCCAGCCCAACGGCATGAACCAGACCTTGAGCTTGTCCCACGTGTACGGCGCCCGACGCGAAAGGTCGGCCAATTCGAACCAATAGTGCAAGTTGGCCCACCACGGGTTCCAACTCGCCAGCGGCTTGGTGATGCCATACACCGGCTCTTCGTCCTCCTCAACGAACGTGCCGAACATGCGGTCCCAAATAATCAGCGTCCCAGCATAGTTCTTGTCCAGGTACTTCGGGTTGCGGGCGTGATGGACGCGGTGGTGCGAAGGCGTGTTGAACACAAGCTCCAGCGGACCTAGCTTGCCGATCATGCGCGTATGACACCAAAACTGCCAGATCAGGTTGAAGCTGAACATGGCCGCGAACCACTCCGGCGGAAAACCGGCCAGCGCCAGCGGCAAGTAGAACACCACGGCGAACAGATCCTCGAACGCGCTCTGCCGCAGGGCGACAATCAGGTTCATTTCCTCGCTCGAGTGGTGCACCACGTGCGTCGCCCACGGCGCCGCCCAAACGTGCGCCCAGCGATGAAACCAGTAGAACGCCATGTCCACGCCCAGGAACAAACCGAATACGGCCAGCGCCTTGGCCGCCAGCGGCAACTCCCGAATCTCAAACAACCGGGCGTGTAGAAAAACCAGTGTGTACAAGCCGTATACGGCAGTCTTGAGGAACACGCCCAAGACCTGCTCGATGATCCCGCAACTCAGCGCGGTGATCGAGTCGTTGAAGCGAAGATAGTCCTTGCCCGCCACAACGATAAAGATGACCTCGATCAAGATCATCAAGAAGAAAAACGGCACCGCATAGGTGATGATCACCTCGCCTTGGTCCAGAACCCGATCAATCATCGCCTGTCGCTTCTGGTGAAATTAGGTAATTTGGCCTTAGCCCCGGAGGCACGCGGCTCTCCCGTCGAACGGACCGTCGCACATCAGTTTCGACCCACCACTTACTGGCGTCAAGCGTTGGGATCGGTCGTAAGTCATTGTCCAGAAACGGCCTGGGCGCATTGATCCGCGGCTGATTTCGACAGAGTCCCAAGCGATCGCCCGCCGGGCTCGCAGGCTCGCCAGTCTCTCTAGACACCCCTGGGGTAATCGCTACCCTACGCGACGCTTTTCAGGGCGGGATTTCTTGCCTTGGCAACTCTGTTTTTTGCACGCGAGGCGCGCCATGCGGCGTCTACTGGTTGGTTGTTGGTTGCTGTTGGTTTCGGCCACGCTTGGCTGCAAGAGCGGCCAGACGTGGAACTGGAGTCCTAAGCAACTTTTCGGAACCACGACCGTTCCCGCCCCCGCTACGACGCAGTTTGGCAACGGCGCTGCGGCCCCGTACTACCAAGGTTCGCCGCCGCCAGCCGGGGGCGTCGCGCCGCCCGCGGGCGCCGACCCTTACGCGCCGCCTAGCGGAGGGTTTCGCAGCGGTCAAACCGACGCCGTACAGCCCGCGGCACGGTTGGTAAGCGTCGCGCCCAGCGCGCCGGCGGCCGCTCAGCGTGATGCCGCCGTTCCGCTCGAGGAGTACGCCGGCCGCATTAGAGAAGCTCCCAGTTGGAACGATCGCGTGCAGCCGCGCCCTGCCGCCGGCGCACATCGCGACTATACGCAGGCCGCCGAGGGCAACAATGTTCGCTTCGTCGGCGAGAGCTCGACCTCCGCTGGACCCGATCCGGTCGAGCGGGCCTTCAGCGACGGTTCGCCGCGCGGCCGAGTCGCCGGGCCATCCACCGCGTCGATTGGACCGCGTTCGAGTGTCCGCCTAGCCAGTGCCGAAGCGCCGGAGGCGCCCTCCCAGCCCGCGCCCGCCGCCGAGCCCGCGCGGCAACGTCCCGCGCCGTTTGGCCACGCCCGCGATTACTCCTGGCTCAAGGGGCAACTGGAGCCCACGGCCGACGGCCAAGGATGGCAACTGCGCTACCTGCCGCAGGGTAACCGTGTCGACCAATACGGCGGCGTGATGCCGCTGCCGGCGTCGCGGGCCATGGAAGGGTTTCAAGCGGGCGAGTATATCGCCGTTCAGGGGACGGTCGAGCATCAAGACGATGGGGCGGGCGGGTTCGTACCCAGCTACCGCCTGGAACGGATCAAACCGCTGGAACCGTAACCGCTCGAACATAGGTAGGCCCGTCGGTTTCTTGCTTCCCGCTTCGTTTTTTCGCCCTGCGCTTTAGAATGGAACCGGGCCGGACCAAATCGGTCCGCCGTTCTTGCTGGCCTCAACATTCATTGCTGCTGGGCATCGCGGGTGGGCGTTATACCGTCGGGCATCTTGGCGCAGATTCAATCGCTGGCCGGCGGGCCGGTTCAGCGCCGCTTAGCTCGTTGGGCCTTGGTCTTACCGAAGATCGCGGCCTTTGAGCCGGAGCTGTTGGAGCTGACCGATTCTCAGCTCCGCAAACGCAGCTTGTCGCTGCGTTATCGCGCCAAGGCCCAAGAGCCGCTCGAGAAGCTGCTGCCCGAGGCGTTTGCCCTCGTCCGAGAGGCCGGCCGACGCACGCTCAACATGCGGCACTTCGACGTGCAGCTTTTGGGCGGCATCGCCATTCACAACCGCAGCATCGCCGAAATGCAGACGGGCGAAGGCAAGACGCTGACCGCCACATTGCCGGTGTACCTCAACGCGTTGTCGGGACACGGCGTCCATGTGGCCACGGTCAACGACTATCTGGCCCAGCGCGACGCCGACTGGATGACGCCCATTTATCAGGCGCTGGGCCTGACCGTCGGCTGCGTGCAGACGCAGATGTCGCAGCCACAGCGTCGTAAGGCCTACGCCAGCGACGTGACGTACGGCACCGCCAAGGAGTTTGGGTTCGATTTCCTCCGCGACCGGCTTCTGCTGCGGCGCATTCGCGAGGGACAGGTCGACTTTCTCGGCGGCATGTTGGGCCAGAACGAATCGGGCGGCGAGAAGCCAGTGCAGCGCGAGCCGCACTTCGCCTTGATCGACGAAGCCGACAGCATCTTGATCGACGAGGCCCGCACGCCGCTCATCATCAGCGCTCTGCCCACGGAAGAAGAAAAGCTGGCGGTGGAGTGTTACAAGTGGAGCGCCGAGATCGCCAAGGACTGCGAGGAAGATGTTCACTACGAGTACGATCACGACAAGAAAACGGCCGAGTTGACCGCCGCGGGCCGCCGCTTCGTCCGCCAGACGCCGAAGCCCGAAGCCATGGACGCCATCGGCATGTTCACCATCTACATGTACGTCGAACGGGCGATCAAGGTGGAGCGCGAGTATTTCCGCGACCGACAATTCGTGGTCCGCGACGGCGAAGTGGTCATCGTCGACGAATTCACCGGCCGCTTGGGCGAGGGCCGTAAATGGCGCGACGGCCTGCACCAGGCGGTCGAGGCCCGCGAAGGGGTCGAGGTGACCGTCGAGACCGGCCAGGCGGCCCGCGTCACCGTGCAGGACTTTTTCCTCCGTTATCCCAAACTGGGCGGCATGACCGGCACCGCCAGCAGTTCCGCCCGCGAGCTGCGCAAGATCTACAAGGTGCAGGTCGTACCCATTCCCACCAATCGGCCATCCCAGCGCGTCCGCCAGCCAACGCGAGTCTTCGGCGTCTCCAGCCAAAAATGGGAAGCCGTGGTGCAGGAAGTTCGCGAGGTCCATGAAACCGGTCGGCCGATCTTGATCGGCACGCGGTCGATCGACAAATCCGACTTGTTGTCGGCCATGTTGAAGGCGGCCGGCATCGAACACAACGTGCTCAACGCCCACCGGATCGCGGAAGAGGCCGACATCGTGGCCGGCGCCGGCCGACGCGGCCGCGTGACGGTGAGCACGAACATGGCCGGTCGCGGCACCGACATCAAGCTCGGCGAAAGCGTCGACGAGTTGGGCGGCCTACACGTGATCTGCACCGAGATGCACGACAGCGCCCGGATCGACCGTCAGCTCATTGGCCGTTGCGGTCGACAGGGCGACTCCGGTACCTACCGGCAGTACCTGGGTTTGGACGACGATATTCTGCTAGCCGGCCTGGGGCCCAAACGAGCCCGTAAGCTTCAAGAAATAGGCGAACGCGGCTCGCGGAGTCTTGAGGGTTACGCCCCATTGTTCGTCAAGGCTCAGCGCAAGATCGAGCGCAAACACTACCGCGATCGCCGCACGCTGATGTATTACGAGAAAGAGCGCAAGAAGATTCAAAACCAAATGGGCCAGGATCCGTACCTGGACACGGCGGGGTAATGACACGCCCGGCGCCGAACTTCGACCCCGCCACGCCCCGCCTCACAGGACCCCCGCCTCACATAACCAGCGTCGACGGATGGCCTTGCCGCTCCACTTTAGGAAGTACCTGCGGCTGGTAGATCGTCGTGTAGGCTTGCCCCCGGCGATGGGCGTCGAGCGCCTCTTGCGTGGCCCAATGTTCGCACAAGAAATACCGCGCTGGGTCGGTTTGCGAATGGTAAACTTCAAACCGCAGGCAGCCCGGCTCCTGCCGCGATAGCGCCCCGGCCTGCGACAGCAGCTTGCCTACGGCTTCCACGTCACCAGGGGCCTTGACCTCCAACAGCACCAACAAAGGAATCACGGGCCGCCTCCTTTTCGATTACGATGGGAGTCTCTTCGGCAACGCAGGCGTCGACCAACCGTCGCCAACCTTTCGCACCTTATCGCTTGAGGTCACGGTTGGCCAGAGGCGCTGCCAGGACGGTCGGCTTGTTTTGCCGCCGATTCCGTCGATAATCACAGGGCTCTGTAGTCTGCACAGAGGGCTTTTGGCGTTCGATTTACGGTTCTGTTCCTAGGAAGGTGCGAGCGATGCCCTTGTTGGTGGTCGGCAGTGTGGCGCTGGACAGCGTGGAAACCCCGGGCGGCAGCCGCGACGACGTGCTCGGCGGTTCGGCCGTGTACTTCTCGTATGCCGCCAGTTACTTCACCTCGGTCCGCTTGGTGGGCGTGGTGGGCGACGATTGGCCCGGCCAGCACACCGACCTGCTCAAGTCCCGCGGCATCGACACCAACGGTTTGACCGTCGTCCCCGGCGCCAAGACGTTTCGCTGGCGCGGCAAGTATCACGAGAACATGAACGACCGGGACACGCTGGAGGTCCACCTGAATGTGTTCGGCACATTCGATCCGGTGCTGCCCGACGACTACCGTCGCTGCAAGTTTTTGTTCCTGGCCAACGGCGCGCCGGAGGTGCAACTCAAGGTTTTGCAACAGGCGACCGGTCCCGAATTGGTTGTGGCCGACACCATGGACCTGTGGATTAAGACCAAACACGACGAGCTGATGACGTTGCTCAAGCGGCTGGACGGCCTGGTGCTCAACGACAGCGAGGCCAAGCTGATGACGGGGGACGAAAACCTGGTCCGCGCCGGCCATAAGGTCCGCCAAATGGGGCCGCGGTTCGTGGTCATCAAAAAGGGGGAACACGGCGCAATGTTCTTCAGCGAGCACGAAACCTACGTCATGCCGGCGTTTCCCACCCCCGACGTCGTCGACCCCACTGGCGCCGGCGATAGCTTTGCCGGGGGCATGATGGGCTACTTGGCCGAGCAAGGCAGATTCGATCCCAAGACACTGAAGGAAGCGCTGGCCTACGGTACGCTCGTCGCCAGCTTCAACGTGGAAGACTTCAGTCTCGAGCGGATGCGAAACATCGAGCGGGCCGATTTGGATCGCCGCATGGTGCAGTATCGGCAAATGCTCAGCTTCTAGCGCACTGGGCTTGCTGGACGATTCACATGGCGCGCCGCATTCGCACTTTCGTCGCCGTCGAGGTTCCCGCCAACGTGCGGGCCAAGATTGCCCAGTTGATGGCACGCTTGCGCGTCTCGCCGGCCAATGTAAAGTGGGTCGACGACCTCCAGTTGCACTACACCCTCAAGTTCCTGGGCAACCTGACCATTCAAGACGTGGGCGAGGTTTGCGCTGCCGTTCAATCGGCCGTGGAAGAGCTGCCAGCCTTTGAGATTCAGGTGGGCGGGCTGGGGGCCTTTCCCACGCCGGACCGGCCGCGAACCGTCTGGGTCGGCGTTCGTCAGGGCGAAGCGGAAATGGTCGCCTTGCACAACGCCATCGAGCGGCAGCTATCTGACTTGGGGTTTCGCACCGAAAACCGCCGCTTCCGGCCGCATCTTACCATCGGCCGAGTCCGCAACAGCCCCGAGGGAATCCCGGAACTGGCGGCGATGATGGTGGCCGAACAGTCGTTCCTGGCCGGCGTGGTCTCGGTCGACGAGGCAGTAGTGTTCTCCAGCGAGCTGGGCCCCAAGGGGCCGACCTACGACGTATTGGGTACCGCGGAGCTGGCGGGATAGCTCGCCGATGCGGACGACACCTGCTGTTGTGCGAACGTTCGCCAGCGAACGTAAAGTACGAACCGAAAAAACTTCGCGGCTTGAATATCAGGTCAGCATTTGCAGCCGGTCGTTAGTCCTTTTTCGCGTCGCCCAAATTCCCAAACGCGTTCAACCAGCGGCCCCAGTAGCTGCCGAAGTATCGGATGCCATCACGATTCACTGTCTCGCAAAGCACCATCTCTTCGGAGTTGATGTCGAACACCTCCATGTCCAATCGGTATTGGATCGCATGCCCGGGGCCCAGCGGGTGATCGAAGCCGCCGTGGCCTAGCATCCAAATCAACTGATGGATGAAATTGTCCAGCACTCGTTTCGCCAATCGACCGGCTGCCTGTCGCGCTTCAGGCGGCAACTTCGCGATGTCGTCGTAGGCCTGCCTGTGCAGGCGGGCATACTTCGACCGCGCCTCCTCCGACTCACAGAGCACGTTGCATGCCCGCAAGACGCCGTTGCGAACGTCGAACACATCGCTTCCAAACAGCGCGACACACGCCTCGTGCCGCTCCCGTGGGTCAACCGGCAGATCGTCAAAGCTCTCGGGCAGAAGTGGTGAACTCATTGAAATCGCTCGGTTCTATGGAGGTCGCTGTAGTCGGGGCGGTGAAGTTTCTTGTTCAGCTCAATCAAATCCTTCATTTTCTGCCTCGGCGCGCTGGTGTGCTTGCGAAGCATCCGGATGTCGTCGGCCAACAGGTCGCGAGCGCTGGCCGGCGCGGTTCGCGTGCGCTGGGCCTGGGTGATCAGGTCGTGCTCCTCGTTCGCGACGCGAATCGCCGCTTCGTTTTCTGCTTTGTTTCCACCACAGCTTGTTTGGATGACCTCAACTCGCCATGGACGATCAACGCTCAATGCCACCGGGGGCATTGACGGATTTTGGCGATGGTACATCTTGGGCCGCGGGCAAATCCCTCAACAACCGCGGTTGGTTTCCTGCCGGTCGTTAGTCCTTATTCGCGTCGCCCAAATTTCCAAACGCGTTCAACCAGCGGCCCCAGTAATTCGGCAGATGACGGCATCCCTCTCCACCTACCCGCGAGCGCAGGACGGACTCGTCCGTCCGTGTATCGACGAATTCTAATTCGACTCGATACCTCAGGGCATGAATCGAATCAAGCATATGCTCGTAGCCTTCGTGCCCTAACCGTCCCAATAGTTGAACTATAAACCGGTCGAGGACGTCTTGAGCGAGACCGCGCGCTGCCGTTCTTGCTTCTAAGGGCAGGCGGGCAACTTCGTCGTATGGCTGGCGAAAAAGTTGCGCCAGCTCCAATCGCGCCGTCTCATCCTCGCACCGGTGCTGACAAGCGTGCAGAACTCGCCTACGAATGTCAAAAAGATCTCTGCCGAACAGCGCCGCACATGCCTCGCGCTGCGCGGTCGCGTCCGCAGGCAAATCATCGAAGCAACTTGGCGCCGATTGCCGACTCATGGCTTGTCCCCCATTCGATGGAGCGCGTTGTAGTCCGATTCGTGCAACTTGTTGTTCAACTCTATCAAATCCTTCATTTTCTGCCTCGGCGCGTTGGTGTGCTTGCGAAGCATCCGGATGTCGTCGGCCAACAGGTCGCGAGCGCTGGC
>CAYWTU010000143.1:0-8217 GCA_964461275.1 uncultured Pirellulales bacterium
TACACCGAAGCTCGGATGTCGGCGATCGCCGCGTTGATGCTCGAGGACTTGAAGCTCGACACGGTCGACTTCACGCCGACCTATGACGAACGGCGGATGGAGCCGACCGTTTTACCGTCCAAGTTCCCCAACCTATTGGTCAACGGCGCCGGCGGCATCGCGGTGGGAATGGCCACATCCATCCCGCCCCACAACCTGAGCGAGATCTGCGACGGGTTGATTCGAATCATCGAGGAACCGGAAGTTTCCATCGACGAGCTGTTGGAGCTCATCCCCGGCCCCGATTTTCCCACGGGGGGCATTGTCTGTGGCCGGGCCGGCATCCGTCGCGGCTATATGACCGGCCGCGGCACGATCATCCTGCGGGCTCGCTGCAGCATTGAAGAATTCGGCAAGAACCGCATGCGAATCGTGGTCCACGAGGTGCCCTACCAGCAGGCCCGCGACCGCGTCGAAGAGCGCATTGCCGACCTGGTGAACGAAGACCGCATCAAAGGCATCTCGGCCATTCGCAACGAAAGCGACCTGAAAGAGCCGGTGCGGTTGGTGATTGAACTGAAGCGGGACGCGGACCCCGACGTCGTGCTCAACCAGCTCTACGAGTTTTCACCGCTGCAAGAGTCGGTGTCGATCATTCTCCTTGCGCTCATTGACGGCAAGCCCCGGACGCTGAGCATCAAGGCCCTGCTCGAGGAATTCATTCGGCACCGCCGTGTCGTCATTCGCCGGCGAACGCAGTTCTTGCTGTCGCGGGCCCGGCAGCGCAAGCACACGGTCGAGGGCCTGCTGCTGGCGCACGCCAACATCGACGAGGTGATCCGCGTCATCCGCACGTCGAAGACGCAAGCCGAGGCCAAGACCCGGCTGATGGCCATCGCGTGCCCTTCGGCGCTCATCGCCAGGGCGCTGGGCGACGAGGGCTTCGCCGTCTTTGAAGGCGAGCGCGGGCAGGCCGAAAGCTATACGCTCACCGCCGTCCAGGCCGACGCGATACTGCGCATGACGCTAGGTCAGTTGGTCAACCTAGAGCAAGAGAAGCTGGCCGACGAGTATCGCAACTTGCTCGGCGAAATCGGCGAATACGTCCGAATCTTGTCCGACGACAAGAACATCTTGGAGATCATCCGCCAGGACTGCCTGGAGCTGAAAAAGAAGCACAGCGACGGGCGGCGGACCGAGATCAGCGGCGAGGAAATCGGCCAGATCGATCTGGAAGACTTGATCACCGAAGAAATGATGGTGGTCACCATCAGTCATCAGGGCTACATCAAGCGGACACCCACCGCCAGCTACCGGGCCCAACGCCGCGGCGGCAAGGGGCTTAAGGGGGCCAAGGCCGACGAGGAAGACCCGATCGAACATCTGTTTGTCGCCAGCACGCACGACTACCTGATGTTTTTCACCAACCGCGGAAAGGTATTCTGGCAAAAGGTGTACGACCTGCCGCAGTTGGGCCGCGACAGCAAGGGGCGGGCGATCGTCAACTTGTTGCAGTTGAGTCCGGGCGAACAAATCGCCGATTGCCGTGCGGTGCGCGACTTCAATCAGCCCGATAGTTTCCTGGTGATGGCCACGCGGCGCGGGCTGGTGAAAAAGACGGCGCTGTCCGCCTACAGTCGGCCACTCAAGGGGGGCCTGATTGCCATCAAGCTCCGTGAGGACGACGAACTGGTTGACGTGGTGGTCACTCGGCCCGGCGACGAGCTGGTGCTGGCCACGCGCAACGGGATGGCCATCCGCTTCGACCAAACCGACGCCCGGCCCATGGGACGCAACACCAGCGGCGTCAAAGGCATCAACCTCGGCCGCGGCGACGAATTGGTCGGCATGGTGGTGGCCAACCCCGACACGGCCCTGCTCACCGCCTGCGAAAACGGCTACGGCAAGCGGACCACATTCGGCGCCAGCACCGGCGGCGGGGGCGAACCGCTGCCCGATGACGATGCCGCCGACGAAGAAGCGGTCGTTCCAGCAGCGGCGCCGGAACCGGCGGCAGCGCCCGAGTCTGCCGAGGAGGAAGAGGGAGACGACGGGCCCTCGGGTCAGCGCTATCGCACCCAGCGCCGCGGCGGCAAGGGCTTGCGCGACATCAAGACCACGCAGCGCAACGGCCCAGTCGTGGGCATCGTGGCGGTCAGCGAGTCGGACGAACTGCTAATGATCACGGCCCGCGACAAGCTCCAGCGCATTCGGGCCAGCGACATCAGCGTCATCGGCCGCAACACGCAGGGCGTGCGCATCATGACCTTGGACGAAGGTGACACACTGGCCGCCGTTGTCCGCGTGCCACAAGAAGAGTCGACCGAGGTACCGGGCGAGGCGGCGGGCGAAGGAGACGGTGACGCCCTTTAGGGCGTTGCCGCAGGATTTTGGGCAGAATTGTCACTGGGCAGAATTTGCACTGGGCAGACTTTGCACTGGGTGGAGAACCATCGCATGTCAGCCACGGCGCTCATCACCGGCATTACCGGCCAGGACGGCACCTACCTGGCGGAGTTCCTGTTGGGCAAGGGCTACGCTGTGCACGGCATGGTCCGTCGTTCGAGCACCGACAATTTCGAACGGATTGCCCATCTGCGCGGCCGGATTACGCTGCATCAGGCCGACCTGTTGGACCAGTTGAGCATCGTCAACCTGCTCAAACAGGTGCGGCCCACCGAGGTCTACAACCTGGGGGCGCAGAGTTTCGTCCCCACCAGTTGGCAGCAACCGCTGCTCACCGGGGAGTTCACCGCCTTGGGGGTGACGCGGATGCTCGAAGCCGTGCGGCTGGTCGACCCGGGCATCCGCTTCTATCAGGCCAGTTCCAGCGAAATGTTCGGGCGCGTGCAAGAGGAGCCGCAAACCGAACGCACACCGTTCTGGCCCCGCAGCCCCTACGGAGTGGCCAAGGTGTACGGCCACTGGATCACCGTCAATTATCGCGAAAGCTACGACATCTTTGCCTGCTCGGGCATCTTGTTCAATCACGAATCGCCGCTGCGGGGCAAAGAGTTTGTGACCCGCAAGATCACCGACGCGGTGGCCCGAATTAAGCACGGCGTGCAGCAGGAACTGCGGCTGGGGAATTTGGAAGCTCGCCGCGACTGGGGTTTCGCGGGCGACTACGTCAAGGCGATGTGGCTGATGCTGCAGCAGCCGGCTCCGGACGATTATGTGATTGCCACCGGCGAGCAACATTCGGTTGAAGAATTCGTGAATTTGGCGTTTGACCATGTCCAACTCGATCCCAAAAAACACGTAATCATCGACGAGGGCTTGCTGCGGCCTGCCGAAGTGAACAGCCTTCGCGGCGACGCCAGCAAGGCCGCGCGCGAGCTGGGTTGGCGGCCCGAGGTTTCCTTCCCGGATCTGGTGCGAATCATGGTCGATGCCGATTTGAAGCGCGTGGAAATTGAACTGGCCTTGGCCAAGTTGCAGTAACGATCGTTCTTTCAGTCTGCCCCTTCAAAACGGTCGCCCACGATGAATGCGATCATCACTGGCGTCACCGGATTTGTGGGGCGGCATTTGGCCGAGCACCTATTGGACCGCGGCGACCAAGTGCTGGGCGTTTCCCGCAACGGCGTGTGGCCCGCCGATGCGCAGGAACTGGCGGCCCGCGTGCCGCTAGTGCGTTGGGATGTCTCGTCGCCCGCTCCGCCCCGGGACGACGGTTACGGCCAGTTCACCGATTTTCAACCCGATTGCATCTATCATCTGGCGGCCCTCAGCGTGCCCGACGATTGCGGGCAGGAGGCCCCCACCCCGGCGGCGCAGGCCGCCAACGTCGACGGCACCAGGCGCGTCCTAGGCCTGACGACAGGCTTGCCTGGCCGACCAAGGGTCATCTTGGCCAGTTCCAGCCACGTCTATGCGCCGGTATCTCGGCAGGCGCCCGTGGTCGACGAAGAGGCGCCGATAGGTCCGGGGCGGGGCTACGGGATGACCAAGTTGGCGGCCGAGCGGCTGGCGCAACGGGCTGCGGCGGCAGGCCAACTCGACGCCGTGATTGCCCGCGCCTTCCAACACACGGGCCCGGGCCAGGGGCCGCGGATGATGTTGCCGCAGTGGGCCGAGCAATTTGTCCGCGGCAGCGAGCCGGTTCAGGTATACACGCTTGACGCCTATATCGATTTGACCGATGTTCGCGACGTGGTCAGGGCGTACCGGTTGCTTGCCGAATCCGGCCGTACAGGCGTAACCTATAATATCGGGTCTGGCGTCTGCCGGCGGAGCGGCGAAGTTCTCGATTCGCTGCGCCGCTTGGCGGACGCATCGCGCGGCGTGGTGGAGTTGCGGCCGGGTGTCCGTCAGGATCCGATCGCAGACCACACGCGATTGACAATTGAAACCGGTTGGCGGCCTGAGATTCCCTTAGATCGGACCGTCGCCGATGTCTGGCGGTATTGGCGCAGCCGGCCCGCATTGGCCTAACGAGCGCGAGGAGAAATTCCAGTGAAAATCGCGGTGATCGGAACGGGATACGTGGGTTTGGTGACCGGCACCTGCTTTGCAGAGACCGGCAATGACGTCACGTGCATCGACGTCGACAAGCAAAAGATCGAACGCCTGTGTCAAGGCGAAATTCCGATCTACGAGCCGGGGCTGACGGAGTTGGTGATTCGCAACTCGGCCCAAGGCCGGCTGCACTTTACCACCGAGTTCGACGCCGCCGTTCGCGGCGCGGAATTGGTGTTCGTGGCCGTGGGCACGCCTTCGGCCGACGATGGTTCGGCCGACTTGTCCGCTCTTTGGAGCGTGGTCGACAAGCTCTCCAAGTCGTTGGGCCGCGAGGCGGTGGTGGTCATCAAGAGCACCGTCCCGGTGGGCACCAACACCAAGACCTACAACCGACTCCGCGAACTGACCGGTCGTCACTGCCACGTCGCCAGCAATCCCGAGTTCCTCAAGGAAGGGGCCGCCATTGAGGACTTCATGAAGCCCGATCGAGTGGTGGTCGGCGTTCGCGACCCCGAAGTGGCGGTCGTCATGCGCGACCTGTACGAGCCGCTGCTGCGCACCGAACATCCGTTTCTGGTCATGTCGCCCGAGAGCGCGGAGATGACCAAATATGTGGCCAACGCGCTGCTGGCCACCAAGATCAGCTTTATCAACGAAATCGCCAACCTGTGCGAACGGATGGCGGCCGACATCAACGACGTCCGCCGTGGCATCGGACACGACCGGCGCATCGGCTTCGCCTTCCTGTTTCCCGGCGTCGGCTACGGCGGCAGTTGCTTCCCCAAAGACGTCCGCGCGCTGCAGGCGATGGCTCGGGCGCACGGCGTCGAGCCGCGGATGCTGGAAGCCGTCGACGTAGTGAACACCAACCAGAAGTCGGTCCTGCTGGAGAAAATCCAGCGGCACTTTGGCGGCGACTTGACCGGCCGCACGCTAGCGATTTGGGGACTAGCGTTCAAGCCTCGCACCGACGATGTGCGCGAGGCGCCTGCTTTGGTTCTGATCGACCGGCTGCTCAAACAAGGGGCCAAGCTGCAAGTCCACGACCCGGTGGCGGTCGAGAACGTCCGGCGGATGTACGGCAATCGGCTCAGCTACAGCGAGACCCCGTACGAGGCCCTCAAGGGGGCCCACGGCGTGGCGATCATGACCGAATGGGAAGAATTCCGACACCTCGACTTCCGCCAGATGCGCGAGCGGATGAAGTCGCCGGTGATCTTCGACGGCCGCAACTTGTACTCCCGGCAGCAGATGCAGGCCGCAGGGTTCACTTACTACTGCATTGGCCGCCCCAGCGTGCTCCCCGAGGGGTAGCCTCGCGGAAAACCGGCCCCCCGATGGGTCGAATTTGATGCGGGTCGCGCGGATTGTAACGGTGGCGTCGCCCCGATTTCGCCGCGGGAGGCCGTCCGCCGGGCGTCAGGCGTTGCCCGGTCCGCTTCGCGACCTATGTTTCACTAACCGACCGCACCATGCGCAGGTGCCTTGTGGTCGGACAAGATTCCAGCAAGTCGCGGCATGTGGGCGAGTTGCTCCAATCGAGAAACGAGTTGAGGGAGGGCTAGCACGTGTCGCACGTACTGCTGGAAGAACAAGGCTTCGATCGCCAACCGACGGCCGGCGAGCAAGGCGAACAATTCGTCGATCGCCGGCTGAACTCCGAGTACACATCGCCGCTGACCCGCGAACGCCGGCAGTTCGGCGATGGCCGGACCGACTTGACGGCGGACGCACGCGAATTGGCCGACGCCATCGACCAGTACAAGCTGCATCACCGCCGCCGCTTCATTACCTATGAAGAAATGCTGACGGTGATGCGTCAGTTGGGCTACGGGCGGTAACCGCCGCACGCATCGCAACGCAACACTCAACGCCGCGCTACTAGCGCGGCGTTTTTTTGTTGCGCGGACGTCGTCTCACTCTTCCACCGTCGTGCGGCCCGTGGCCACGTCGAACTCGTAGATCGCCGGCATGAGCATCGCCGCCGTGGCGAAGCCGTACATGCCCGCCGTCACCAGAAACACCCCCAGCGTGTAATCCAAGAGGAAACTGGTGATGGCGTAGAACGTGGCGAAGGGGCACAGCAACGAGGCCACGGCAATAGCCGCGCTCGGGGTTCGAGCGCCCAGCGCCACATAAAGACCCACTCCGCCACCCAGCATGAACGCCAGGAACGGCTGCAACTGGACCTGAAACGAGCCGCTGAAAGCCACCATGATCCGCAAGCAGGTGGCGATGCCCAAGAACAAGAAAAACACCGTCCCCAGGCTCACGCCGATGGCGCTCCGTGAATTCTCGTAGTGCATGCCTGCGTGCAACCCCAGCATCGCCGCGAAACAGTACAGCACCGCCAGGCCGCCCCACAAATACAACAGGTTCTCCAGGCTCAGCAGCTCACACCACCACAGGTATCCGCACAACAGCAGCGGCGCCAGGATCATCTCCTTGGTGTTGTAAAAAATGCCTCCCAGCTTGCCGTAGATGAACTCGGGAGGCGTCAGGTCAGTGACCAGCAGCAGGTCGAGTGACCGCCCGTCGCGTTCGGTGGTCAACGAGGTGACCGCTTGGGCGTTGACCAACACCAGACTCAGTACGCACAGCGGGGCCAGCGCCCCCGCGGCCGCGTTGCGCGACAATCCCGCGGGACTGTAAATCATCTGGTGAACAGCCACGCCCGCCAGCGCCGCAAGCGCCAAGTACGCCAACCGAATCACCAGCATCCGCCGGCCGTAGGCTAAGGTCTGCGTTTCGCGCCACAGGATCGGGTTGTCCCACACGCGTCGATGCGGCGGATGTTTTTTAGAGTGTTGGTCGGTAGTGTTTGGTTGGGCGGGAGTGGCCATTGCATTGGCCGCGGCCGGTTCGGCGGCGAAGCTCGACTCCCGGCCTTCATAATCGTCCTGCTGCGGTCGGGCTTCGCGCGTCGGATTCCAGACGCGAACGCGGACCACTGCCCACAGATTCAGCGCCGCCGCCAGCCCAAACGCCAAGGCCGCGAAGACCGTCGCCGGGTTGTCGGTCCACCCCTCGCCGGCTTGAGCCTGAATGTAGGGCTCGCACGCCGCCAGCACGGCCCGCCAGGGGCTGAGGATGGCGCCTAGTTTCTGGCACGCCATACCCAGCGGTTCCAGGCCGAAGGCGCCTGCATAGATCGCCTCGCAGGTCCCCATCCAAAACATGATCAGCAGTGCCGTGAGCGCCAACGATTGAAACGTCTTGTCGCGCCACAAAGCCAGCGTCGAGCCGAGGCTGCCGGCCACCCATGCGCTGGCCATCGTCACCAGCGCCACTCGCAGCACCTGTTCGAGCGCCACCCCGCCGAACAACATCGTCAACACCAGCAGCGGCAGTCCCGCCGCCAGCAGCACCAGCACATTCAACAGGGCCGCCAGCAGTTTGCCGAGCACCAACTCCGAGTCGCTCAGCCGCGTCATGAGCAGCAGGTCGAGCGTGCGGCGATCTTTTTCCTGCGCCACGGCGCTGGCTGCCGAGAGGGCCGAAAAGAACACCGCCAGGGCCAATTGGAGCGGGGCCAGAATTTGAAACACGATTCCGCCGAATCGGGCCAGGTCGCCCACGTTGCGGACCACTTGCGTCCCGGCCAGGACCAGCCAGGCAGTGCTCATCAACACGAGCATGGCCGCGGCGTAAACGGCGCGCAGCACATACAGCCGCGTCCGCCGCGGGGCAGTCACCAACTCGCGAGTAAAAACCGGTCCGACAAGCACGCTGCTTCGCTCCAGGTTGTCTGAGAAACGGCGTCGGCGGGAATAG
>CAYWTU010000144.1:0-4509 GCA_964461275.1 uncultured Pirellulales bacterium
GGCGACGTCAGCTCTTCGAGAGCTTCCGGGGCGGTGAGCACGCTTTCGATGAGCGTCGCACTGCCGTCCCGTTTGGGGCCGCTCGCCGGTCGCCTGAGTCGTTCCGCCAAGCCTGGAAGCCGCGGGTCGTCGAGCGTGCAACCTTCCCAACTGACGACGACAAATTCCTCCGTGCCAAAGTGCCGGCTGAAACGAGCGTATTCGCTGGTTTCGGCCAACCCCTGGGGTAGCCAGGTGCGCACGTCGTTGGCGCTGGTCCGTATGGCCTGGGCTGCGCCGAGAACCACCAGCGGCGTCAAGCACGTCAGCGCCGCCAGCAGGGGAAATCGATATCGTTCGTAGTGCGGCGCCTTGATCATCGGAACCTGGCGACAATTCGAGACAGAAGTTAGGCGCCTACCAGCGGGATGGCTTCGTAGGTCGGCGCGTCGCTCGCGAGGAAAGGTGTAAAGGGCGGTATCTGCTCGCGCTCCAAACGCAGTTCGAGCACGCCCGGTCGGTCGCCCAACGGTTCATAATCCGCCAGGCAACTGCGGAGTTCGTCGATGGAGCCGGCCGAGCCCACCCACAGCCGATCGCGGCTGCCGAGGCCGCGGGCCAGTTGGCAGACGGAAATAGCGGGATACTGCGCGCCTTCAATGCGGCCGTCGAAGTAAAGCTGTTGTCGTGTGACGCACATCCCGTGCATGCCATTGTTGAAAACCACAAACAAGATCGGCAACCGGTAATGAACGGCGGTATTGACCTCGGCTCCCTGCATCAGGAACGCCCCGTCGCCGCAGAGGACCATCGTGCGCGAGCCGCGGGGCGAACCCAGTTGCGCGCCCACGGCCGCGGAAATGGCGTACCCCATTCCCCCCATCCCCAAGGCGCAGGTCGTACTGACGGCGCCGGGAATCCGCAAGTAGTGCAAGGCCGCGGCGGCACAGTTGCCGGCGTCGAACAGAATGTGGCCGGAGGTTGGCAGGAATTGCTGCAGAACTTCGAGCGCGTCGCTTTGCAGCAGTTCATCGGGCCATGCGCCTGGTCGCGAGGCAAACTCGTCGGGAGTAAACCGGGGCGCCAGTTGCGGCGCAAAGCGCGCCAACCGCGGATTGCTCACGACTCGCGGGACAACCGCCAACCGATCACAAATCTGGTTCAGCCTGGCGAACACCACTCCGGCGTCAGCTTCGATGTGCTGTGCCGGGGTCACGACGCGCAAGACTTCCCCCATGTCGATATTCACGATCGCCAGCCGTTCGGGCCGCAGCGCCTGCTGAATGGGTTGGGTGGTCATCATGTTCAATCCCGTACCCACGGCGACGATGAGGTCGGCCTCGTCGTGCAAGTAACGATGCGCCGACGGTTCCCCGGCCATGCCCACCATTCCCAGGTAGAGCGGATCGTCGTTGGGGAACGAGTTCTTGCTGGACAGCGTCGTGGCCACCCGCATCCCAACTCGACGAGCAAAGTTGATGACCGCCTCCGGATTGCCGCACCGGTCGATGCCGCTGCCGACCAGCAGGACGGGAGCGCTTGCCGCCTGGATGGCGTCAAACAAGCGGCGAATTTTGGTGTCGCATACATCCGCCGAGGTCTTCAACGCGTCGAGACGGTGCGGCAAGCTGGGAGGTCGATCACCGACCTCGCAGTCGAACATGTCGCGTGGGATCAACAGTACCGAGGGGCCCGGACGGCCGCTTAGAGCCTCCCGTACCGCCGACTCCAGGCACGACCAGAATTTGCCCGGTTCATCCACGACGGCGCGATACTTCGAGATCGCCGAGCAGAGCTTGCCCGCATGGACGGTGCGGCCGATGCCCGAAGAATCCTGAAACGCTCCCTTGCCCGCGAACTGCTTTGGCGGCTGTCCAACGATGGCGAGCATCGGCACCGATTCGGCGTAAGCCTCGGCGACGCCGACGGCCAAGTTCATCATCCCGCCGCCGGAAGTGGCGCAACAAACGCCCAGCGTTCGATGGACTCGGGCTCGACAGTCGGCCATGAACGCGGCGCCGATTTCGGACTTGGCCGCCACGATTCGAAAGCGTCCTTCTCCGAGCCGATGGACGGCGTCGTAGAAATGCTCGATGTTGGCCCCGCCGACGCCAAACGCGTACGCCAGGTTCCAATCCCGCAACGTCGTTGCTAGTGCGTCTGCTAGTGTCATCGCAGTGTCTCCCCAGCCTGCCAGGCCGAGATTTCCCCTCATCGTTCAGGCGTTCAAGAAGCCGACCGTCGATTGAGGTTTCCAGTGGATGACGGCGGCGGCGGCGAAGTCCCCCGCGTGCGCGAATCCGCCCAGCACCAGGTGACTATTCGCCGTTAGCTGCCCGCTGTCGATGGCTTCCGCCAGGCACAGGGGGAGCGCGGCGCCGAACAAGTTTCCATGCCGCTCGAAAGTCGAGACATGCCGGGCCGGAGGCAACTGCAACGCCTCGCGCCAGTTGCGGAGGAAAATTCGGTTGGGCTGGTTGGTGATCAGGGTGCCAATTTCGTGCGTGGCCAGATTCGCTCGGCGACACGCTTCGCGAATGGCTTCCGGCACGATGCGATTTGCTCGACCCATGATCTGGGCCAACTTGGCTTCGGTGAAATCGACGTAGCTGCCAGACATGCTCGGCTCCCACCACTGGCTGCCGTCGGGGCGAACAATCGACATGTCGCCCGCATATTCGCAGTAGTTCCGCTGGACGATCGCCTGGACCGGCGATTCGTTGGAAGCGACCAGGTACCCCACCCCACACCCGTCGCCGGGGATCATGGCTTGTTTCAGCTTGCGTGTTTCTTCCTGGGCGAAGTAGCGACCCGCGGAGTTCTGAACGTTGCATAAGAGCGCGGTCTTGGCGCCGCCGTGGGCCATCAGCGCCTGAGCCTGCGCCATCATGGCGATGAACGACACGCAGCCACCGTTGTGCAAATCGAGAATCGAGTCGGGCCGGCAACCGAGGGCCTTGCCCACGGCCGACCCACAGCCCATGAACGGCTGGTCGGGGGCTGTGACGTTGGTCATCAGGATGTCCACGTCCTTCTGTAAGTCGAGATTCAATTGTTCCGCCAGTTTGCGCGAGGCTTCAACGATCATCGACTGCGCCGTCTCGTCCCGAGCGACGTGATGCCGCTGCTTCACGCCGCGGAACAATACGTGTGCCGGCGCGTCATCGGAATGTTGAAAGAAACTGTTGTCGACGATCCGCTGCGGCAGATAACTTGCGGCGCCGACCAGGCTGATAGCGTTCACAGGGGACCTCCAATCGTCATGGGCAAACCGTTGGCGTGCCGGTGCTCAAGGATGTACTTGAGATTGTCCAGCTCGACTTGATGGCCCGCGTAGAAGAAGGGCCACATGTCCCCCACCCAGACTTTGCGCCCCGCCGGGGAGTGTTCCGGGAAGGGATTGCGGTCGTAGAACGGATGCCGGCAATTGGTCCACAGCACGACGCAGCCGGGCCGGTCCAGCACGAGTTGGGCTGGAACCACGCGCATCAGGTAGATCATCCACAGGTGTTCGCCCTGGTCCCAGGCGCAGTGGTAGTCGACCGTCATCGCTTGGCGATTGGCGAAGGTGCGCGTGTAAATCTTCGTCGCCCCGCCAATCCGGTCGGTGGCGACGACCGTCCCGTCGGCGGATTCCGCCGTGAAGTCGCGCAGGCTGTAGGTCCATTCCTGCAGGGTGTAGACGTCGGACAGGTATTCGAAGGCCTTCTCCGGTGGGCAGTCGACGTAGGTCTGAATCGAACAGTACTGTCCGTAGACTTGATCGTGTGGGTAGACCGCGTGGGTCATTTCCATCGCCAGGCTGGTCAGCTCGTCTTTTCCGCAATTCTCGATGCGGTGGACGCCAGGCAGCCGGTCGATGGCCGACAGCTCCGCTTTCATTTTTCAACTCCCTTGGAAAAGTAGTGGCCGGCGGGGCCATTGCGACGCAGCAGCCAGCCCATCGCGTGCGCTCATGCACACCTGCCTCCAATGGCCGCCTCTCTCAATTCGTAGCGCAAGCGAGTTGGTTGTGCTACAAGCCTTTTCGGGGTTTTGCGCTTGATTCGCCGAATGTGGGAGCCGTCCCGCCAGAATCGAGACGCGAGTTGGGGCTTCGGTCCGAGATCTCTAAGGACTTGAATTGTGAGAACGAGATCACTTCGGTTGCAATCACCGATGGTGCGAACGCCGCAAGCTCGAAGCCGGCCGAGCCACGTAGGTCAGGTACCCCGTACCTGACTTGGGAAGCGGCAAGAATCATTCGACTCTTTGGGAAGCCGCAATCTGGCCTGGCCGCGTGAACGCTACCTCGTCGTGTTGTCAGGTACGGAGCACCTGGCAACCCCTTGGAAGATAGCACGACGGCATCGGCATGTACCGGTACGGCGCGAGCCGTCCGGTAGCATGGCTGGCTGGTGTTTGACCAGAGGGCTTGCGCCCTTCCGCTTTCATACTTTTGCAATCGTGCTAGCAAAAGTAGGGTCCGCAACCGTGTAGGTCAGGTACCCCGTACCTGACTTGGGAAGCGGCAAGAATCATTCGACTCTT
>CAYWTU010000144.1:4609-8133 GCA_964461275.1 uncultured Pirellulales bacterium
TCTGGCCTGGCCGCGTGAACGCTACCTCGTCGTGTTGTCAGGTACGGAGCACCTGACCTACTGGGCTACGGTACTACAGGTCTACCGCAGCCGCACGCCCAACTCGGCCAAGGCCTCGCCCGTGGCCAACACAAGCTGCCGGAAATCGTCGGGGAAGACGTGGCCAATGGTCCCCACGCGGAACGTCTCCGCGCGGCTGACCTTGCCCGGGTAGAGTACGAACCGGCGGCGCTTCATGGCCTCGTAAAACGAGTTGAACGTAAACCGCGGATCGTCGGGATAGATGAACGACGTGATGATCGGCGAACGCAGCTCGGCGGGGAGCAAACAGCGAAACCCGAGTCCCTGGTACCCCTCGACCAGCACGCGATGGTTTTCACAGTATCGCCGGCGCCGGGCGGACACGCCTCCTTCGGCGTCGAGTTCGTCGAGCGCCTGGGCAAACGCCCGCACTGTGTGCGTGGGCGAGGTGTACCGCCACTTGCCCCCCTTGGTTTCCATCTCGTGCCATTGGTCGTACAGGTCCAAGCTCAGGCTGCGGGCGCAGCCTTGCGAATTCTCCAGCGCCGAGCGCTTGGCCACCACGACGCCAAAGCCCGGCACCCCCTGCACACATTTGTTGGCCGAGGTCACGATCCATTCGGCGCCCAATTCCTGCACAGACAGCGGCACGCCGCCCAGTGAACTCATGGCGTCGACGATGTAGCTCTTGCCGTACTGCGCGGCCAGGCGGCCGACTGCGGCCACGGGGTTGAGCATGCCCGTGGTGGTTTCGCAGTGAACCATGGCCACGTGCGTCAGAGCGCCGTCGTTGCGCAGCGCTTGTTCCACCTGTGTCAGGTCAGGCGGCAAGGTTTCATCCCAGGCCAATTCGGTGTGGGCGATCTTCAGGCGGGCGGCGATCTGCGCGATCCGTTTGCCGTAGGCGCCGTTGTTGAGCACCAGCAGCTTGCCTTCGGCCGGCAGGGCCGAGCCGATCACGGCCTCGACGGAGAATGTGCCGCTGCCTTGCATGAGCACCGCGGTATAGTCGCGGGCGGCCGCCTCGTCGTTCGCGGTGGCCAGACGGACCATCCGCTGGCGAATGTCGGTCACGATGCTGTTGTAGTCGTCGTCCCAAGTGCAAAAGTCGGCCAGCATCACCCGCTTCACCGACTTCGACGTGGTCAACGGGCCGGGGGTCAACAGCAGATAGGGAATATCGTCGTCCATGCAGGTTCCTTAACCGGCGGGCCAGGTCGCGGCAACCAGTATCGCGCCGCCGCGCTACCGCGAATAATCCGAGGCGTTGCGGTCTTCGATTTCCGGCAGCAACTGGGGCAGGTCGGCCACGGTGTTGATGACGTAGTGGGCTCCGGCGTCGAGCAGCGTCTGCCGAGCGGCCACCACCCGAGCGTGCTGCTGGTCCTCGGGCAAGGCCTTGAATTCGGCGCTGGTCAGGCCGACTTCGCTGCAACTTTGCACGACGCCCACCGTCCAGACTCCCGCGTTTCGGCCTTCGCCGATATCGGGCACGGTGTCGCCCACCTTGACCACGGCCGCGGGCGGATAGACGCCGAATTTTTCCATGTGCCGATAGATCATCCATGGGGCCGGGCGGCCCTCGGCGACGTCAGATGAACACAGATTTGCATCAGGGACGTATCCCTGCTTGGCGGCCGTGGCGTAGCAGATTTCGGCCGCCTCCTTGAAATAACCGGTGGTCGTCACCACGCGCACCTTTAGACTCCGCAGCCAGGCAATGCACGGCAGCAGCCCTTCGATCAACTCGCTGTGTTGAGAAACGCACTCGAGTTGCAGCGGCACGAAATCGCCGTCGTAGAGTCGATCGACGTCGGCTTGCGTCGGCGCCCGGCCATGCTTTGCCTGCCATCGCTCGGCAATTTCTGGCGCAAACATCAAGGCTTGCAGGTGATCCTTTTTTTGCAGCCCCATCGGCACACGGGCTTCGGCAGCCGAGATTTCGACGCCGTGCCGGCGAAACGTTTCCACGAACGGCGCCAGCGGGGCGAAGCAACCGTGGTCGACCGTGGTCCCGGCCCAGTCGAAGACCACCATCCGCACCGGTCCGCGATAGTCGAAATTGGTCATGCCGAAGGCTCCCAGTCGGGTCAAACAGACGCACGGCCGACGCGAACGTCGGCGGCATCCGTTTTACTGGATTGTGGCGTGGCGTCCAAGCCGCGCCGCACGCCGCCTACTTGAGCGCCGGATCTCCTGTTGTCGCCTCCGGACCAAACCGTATGTGTTTGTTCGCGTAGCCGAAGCCAGGGTACTTGTCGCCGGTGTACAGATCGCCGTAGATCGAACGGGTGACGATAAACTCGCCCACCACCACGACCGCCGCCGCCACCGCCGCCCACCAGGTGGTCTTGCGAAACAGATCGCGAAAATACGGCAATGCCGGCTGCGATACAAGCTGCTCTTCGCGGGGGACCAGTAGGACCAGAATTGTGCAAAGGCAGGCGTGGACGTGAATTACCCCTTCGGTTGCGAGCCGCTGCGGATGGAATGGAAAAACGTGAAAGGCGTTGCCGATCACAATCCACCACAAGAACGCCAGGTAAATCAATTGGCCTTTGCCCAGCCAATCGGACGGCATGACCGGAATCCGCTTACCGCGCCGGCGGGCGAACAAGACAACGACGAACACGATCGCCACCAGCAAATACGCCAGCGCAAACCAGGCGTCGGTCGAAAGCCCGTACATCTCGTCCGGGACAACCTTGTTGGGGACCCAACGTTTCTGGACGATCTTGCTGAAGTTCAACCAGGTGATGCCCAGCATCACGAATGCCACGCTGAACTGCTCGGTCCAGCGGCGAATCGGCGGATCGTCGCTGACGCGCGGCGCCCGGCTGGAAAAATATCCCACCACGACGGCGATCCCAATGCCGTTGATGAAGCCGTACATCTGCTCGAGTACGCTGTGCCAATTGGCATGCACCTGCATGGTCAGACAACAAAGTTTGATGAGTGTGGCGCCGGTAAAGCCCAGGCCGCCGAACCAGCCGGTCAACAGCCCGCCCCAGCCGACGTCGGTCAGGCCATTGCGCCACAGGAACACGAACATCCCGATGGTCATCCCCAGGGCCCCGGCCCAATTGTCCCCCCGCGGCGGCGTCATCCGCAGCCCCAGCCCCGGTACGAGAACCGTGAACGCCAACCACCAACCGACCGCCAAGTGCAAGATCAGCGACGAACCGAAACAGATCCGGCGACGCACGATGCACAGGATCATCACCGCGACCATAGCCAACAGCGCTGCAATCCAGTCGCTGTCGTACCACTCGAGCCGTCCGTCGCCGAAGGCTCGAAAGTATTCGGCCCACGCCTCGCCAAACCATGGTTCGCCTTCCGCTCGGCTGGCTTTGACAAAGCCGAAGAAGAGGTCTTCCAGCAACCACGCGAAGAAGACCGCCAGCTCCGGCGGAAACAGTTCCGCTAAGCGCTGGCGATCCAGCAGCGCTGGAAACAGCGTGCCGACGCCCCCCATGGCGCCCCACATGAAGCCGAGCAAGAAC
>CAYWTU010000145.1:0-8100 GCA_964461275.1 uncultured Pirellulales bacterium
GCGTGAAGAACATCGCTACGCGCTCGGCATCCGTCATCACGATTCTGAATCTCAAGGGAGGAGTCGGAAAGACGGCGACTGCGTTCCAGGTGGCGGGCGCGTGTCAAGAGCGCGGGAAGCGGGTGCTACTCATCGACTGCGATGCACAGGCGAATCTCACGGGATCATTCGTTAAGGAGCCCGACGGTCTACCCGGCGTTGAAGTTCTGTTCGATCCGGCACGAGAACCCGATCCAACGACGTTGATCCGCCGCACGCAGTTCGACCACATCGACCTGATCCCCAGCACGATGGGCCTGTCGCGATACGACTTGCCCGACCGGTCGCAGTGGGAAGAACTCGACCTGCACCGGGCGCTCGTCGAGCCGCTCGCCGAACTGCGCCAAGGTTACGACCTGATCCTGATCGACTGTCCGCCGCGGCTGTCGGTCGTCAGCTTCGCGGCCCTCTGTGCCAGCGACTTCGCCCTCGTCCCGACGGAAGTGGCCGACTATGGAGCTCAGGGGCTCACGCAAGTCAAAGCCGCCATCGCCGATGTGCGGCGACGACACAACCCGGCGCTTCAACTCTTGGGCCTGCTGCCATCGCGGTATCGCAAGGCCCGCGCTTACCAGCAGACTTATCTGGATCGACTCCGCGCCCACTTCGGCGCCGAAGTCTTTCCTGAACCCATTCCCGACCTCTCGCACTATGAACAAAGCGTCTGCGATCGGATCCCGATCGTCCTCCACCGGCCCCAGAGCCAAGCGGCCCACATCATCCGCCGCCTCCTCGACGAAATCGAGAGGCGGACCGCGGGGCACTCGCGCCGCCGCCAACTCGGCCGCCGACCGCACGCTCACCAAGCGGCCGGCGTCGCCGCACGATGAAGCGCCGCCGCTGACCGCCCAAGAACTGGGACGTGCCCGGTTCAAAAACGCCTTCGAGATCGGCGTCGATCGTATCGAACCCGACCCCGAGCAACCACGAAAATCGTTTGACGCCGACAGCCATCAAGAACTTGCCCAGTCGATCCGCGAACTGGGCCTCTTGCAGCCGATTGTCGTGCGGTGGGTGAAGGAGGTCGAACGGTATCGCATCATTGCCGGCGAACGTCGGTTTCGCGCCGTCCGCGACGTGGGCCTGGCCACGATCCCCTGCTGGATTCAGGACCGCGATGACACCGACACGCAATTGGCGTCGCTGGCCGAGAACTGGACGCGGCTCGAACTGCGGCCGATGGAACTGGCCGGCGCCTTGTCGCGACTCAAAGCCAACGGCCTGAGCCAAGCGGACATCGCTCGCCGCACCGGCAAGAGCGCCGGTGAAATCTCCAAGCTCCTGAAACTCCTGACCAGTCACCCCGACGTGCAGAAGCTCGCCATGGAAGTCCCCAGCGCATTGAGCAAGCGGCATTTGTACGCGCTGGCCGATCTTCCGTTGGCCGCCCAGCCCGAGTTGGCGCGCCGGATCGTTGCCAGTCAACTGACGGCCGACGAGACCGACTCGCTTGTGCGCCAGCGTAAAGCCGCGTCGGGAGAACCGGTTCGCCGCAAACCCTCCTTCATGCGCCGGTTCACCACCACCCGTGGTACGGTCACGTTCACCGCCGCGCCCGGCAAAGTCAGCGACGACGACGTGCTGGCAGCCATCAACGAGGTTCGCCAACAGCTTGGCGCGAAGTAAAGGCGGCTTGACCGTTTCCCCGGGAAATTTTTCCGGCACGCTGCCTTCGCCTCCTGTGCCAGCCGCATCTTTGCGGCACTGCTGCCCATCCTATTTGGACGTGCGCTCCGCGCCATGTTGTGCTACCGTCCCGGCATGGAGATGACTTTCCTTGTCCGCGACTTCACCCAGACCGAGTTGCTCGCGGTCGAATACGCGCTGCGACAGATTGTCGACCGCGATAAGTCGTCCGTCGCGCTCGACCTTGCATGTACGCTTCGTGCGGAGATTGGTCGGCGGGCGCGCGACACCCTGAGCGACGGCATGTTTTCCTCCATCCCTTCGTCACGGACGGATGCTCAATGACTCATCCGAACCTATGGCCTCAAAACCACACTCCTCTACTCCCGGGTTTCCCGACCTATCGCCCGACGAACTAGCTGCCGCCTATCCCGGCGGGTTCACGCTTCGCGACGAAGCGAATGCACTGACCGCCTACGCCTTCCGCAACGGCCCGCTGGAAGACCTTCACGCTGGAAAATCCTCACCGCTCTTGACTGACGACAGCTTGAGCCGAATCACCGACGCCGAAATGAAGGCCCTGATGATCAACGCTTCGGAAACCCTCGCTTGCGCCTTGGCGCTGCGCGAGACGGACCCGGACAAGTATCGGCAGTTCGTGCAAGGGTATGGCCAGGCGTATTGCAGGCAGTGGCAACGCTAGTCGATCTTGGCCGGCCTTTGCTGACGCTGAACACATGCTTTCGCTTGCGCAAATCCACGCAGCGCGAGACAATCGGCCAAACTCTCTCGCGTCATGGTGTCAAGCGCCGCAACTGCATCGCTCACCGGCCCACCGACCAGCACCAAGCGTAAGGCCCGTCGCTACTACGACGCCCCCGGCGCGGCGCAGCTCAGTCTGGTCGAGCACGCCCTGTGCGCCCTCGATCCGGCCGTGTCGCTGGCTCGCGACTACCGACATCACACCGGCTTTCACTACACCGACGAGCAGGGGAAACGGCAGTTCGCGGCGGTCGAGGTGATCGCCCCCAACGGCCTGTCGCCCCGCGATGAATATGTGTTGTGGTCGCTGTTGGCGCTGGCCTTCTCGCAGCCCGAGCCGACCATCGAGTTCTGGGCCACGCCGCACTGGTGCCTCAAGAAGATGGGGCTGTTGGCGAAGAAGCAATCCGTGGATGGCCATGCAACCTTCTCGAAAGGTGGCGAAAACTACGCAGACTTTCGTGCCTCCATCGAACGGCTGGCAGCCGTCTACTATCAGTGCGACCACTTTTGGGACCCGGTGCGCAAGGAGCGGCGTCGCCGCGGGTTCGGGTTCCTCAAGTACGACCTGCCCGAGGACCCGGCATCGTCGCGGGCCTGGCGGATTGTGTTCGATCCGCTGTTGTTCGAGTTCTGCCGGGCCACGGGCGGGGCGATGTGGTTCGACCTGACGTTCTATCGCCGGCTCGACTTCGCCAGCCGCCGGCTGTTTCTCCTCGTCTCGAAAATCTTCTGGCGGCACGCCAAGACGCCGCGCTTCGACGTGGCCGAACTGACCACGCACGGTCTCGGGTTTTCGGAGTCGTTGCGGATGCCGCAGCGGAAGCAGAAACTGGTTCGCGTCATGCAGCGACTGCTGGACACCGGCGTGATCCGCCTGCCCGAGGGCGCCCTGACGCCACAGGACAGCATCCAGAAACTGGGCAGGCGCCGCTATGCCGTGCGGTTCGAGCGGGGACCGTACTTCGACAATCCGCTGGCCCACACGCAGGGCGAAAGGCGGACTGCCGACGTGGGACCGCTGGCCGAACCGCTGGCCACCATCGGCTTCACGCCGGCCCAGATTCGCGGCATTGCCAAGAAGTACAGCCGCAAGCTCGTCGAGGTGTGGTCCGACGTGACGCTGCGGAAGATCGAACGCGATGGCCTGAAATCCTTTCGCCGCTCGCCACAGGCGTTCTTGCTCGACAACTTGAAGCACGCGGCCCGCAAGGAGCGGACACTGCCCGATTGGTACCGCGAGGAACGCACGGCGGCCGAGCAGGCCCGCCGCGATGCCGAGCGAATTTCATCAACGCCACTCTCCGACGCCGAACTGACGCGGGCCTATCGGGCCGACCGTGGCCGAGCGTTTCGCGAGTATGTGCAGGCGCACGTGTCGCGCGAGGATTACCAGCAGGCCGTCGAGATTTTTCAGGCAGTCAACTCAGCTTCGCTACCGGCCGACCAAGCCCGCGAACAGGCCATCGCCGACGCCGAGCGACATTTCGAGGCAGGGTTTCGGTTTCCGGAGTTCGACGAGTGGCGGGTGGAGGCACGATGGTGACACCGTCCAAGCCGCATAATTCTTACCTAATCCGGCGATCTAGTTTCCAGTACGATGACGGCCAAGCCTAGCCCGTTCCGCCTACAAAAAAACGTCGCTGAGTCGGAACACAAATCCGGTCAGTACCAACGAGTATTACCCCTCGCCCCCGAAGTTTGCCATCCTGGCGGTAGACTTCAATCTCTCCATCTCGGGAGAGATTCGACATCACATTGCACATGATTGCCTTGGTGGCCGGCGTTTCGTTCGTCGTCTGCGCGAAGAATTCGTCAACGGTGATCGACTGCGTGGCACCCATTGGCAGACGCCGTGGCAGGCTGCACATCAGCGATTCCTGCGTCGACTCGCGTGCCACCTCGTCGAAGCGGAACTCGTCGCCGAGAAGCCTCTGTCCGGTTTGCTCCGGATCGCGCCTCCAGTCGTAGCCAAGCATCTCTAGCCCGGAACCCCCGTAGTGGCTGAAGTCGTTGCCGTGATGCCAGTGAAGCGTCGTCATCACGTCCCGCGCGCGGTGGTGATTCGACAGGTGGACGAGCCAGTAGCTGCGGTGCGCGTCGGGGCAACGGATAAAGAATGGGGTGTAGTGGCGGGCACCGCTTCCTTCGAACAATTCCCGATGTAAGAGCTGCTGGACTGCGGCACGCCAGCTAGTCGGCTCGACGCTCTTGGCGTGCTGAACGTCTTCAACCGAAAGACCAAACCCGAGCCCGTCGAGGATCTGTTGCGACGAGGGAGTAGAGCCCAGGTAGTCAATCAAGAAGTCGGTTGCGAAGGTCAGAATAACCTCCGCGTGTGGCAGGCATTGAAAAATGTGCCGCAGCAACGCAAGCGGGGTCTCTTTGTAGCCGTACTGGTCAAGCACAAAGATACAGCGGTGGGCGGTGCCGCGTCGTTGGATTCGGTCAATGATCGTGGGTAGGTGACTGTCGAATTTGCCGTTAATGACGTGTGCAGCAGCGTTTGTGTATTGCGAACGGCCAATGACGTGGCGCAGGTGCTCGCAGGCGGAACGGTCTTCGTCTACGAAGTAGTATTCTGCATCTAAATAGAACTCCTTCTTCCGAGACGCGCGCGCCAGCGTCTCTGCGGCAGCCATCGACTCGAGCATGATCAAGGGAGAGCCTTGCCGTAGTTCGCGGCCGGGGCCCGAATAGAGCCCTCCACCGCAGAATCCATCCACGAGCGTGAGACTGAGGCGGTCCCGCCTTGGATTGACGGTGAGCACCTGAACGTAAAGCTGCAGGTAATCTCGGAGGACGTTGTGTTTGGCGATGCTATGCCGGTCCAAGTCGGGCGGTGTCTGCCCGACAGCCCACTCGTATTTGCGTTTCATCTAGCGACTCCCGCTGATTTGAGGTTCGGCCATTCGTCCCACGTACGTCCTTCCAGCAATCTGCCGTTTTCCTTTTTGGATCGACGCTTACCGTCTGGACCGTGACTGCCCCACTGCTTAAAGAAGAATGCCACGCCCGCGGCCTGGCACTGACGACGGATGTCCAGCACCCACGCTCCATTCATCGGCCGCGCCTTCGGGCCGGACTCGCCGCCGACGATGACCCAGTCAATTTGAGTCAGGTTGAGTTCCTGGAGAGGACCAAGCAGTGGTTCCAGCGACAAGAACCGCTTGGCCGCAGGAATCTCTCGCAGGATGTTGATGCGATGGGTGTAGCGCTCGCTCTCAACGCTCACCCCGAGCCAAACATTCGGGGGCCAAGGCAATTTCGCAGCAACTGAGGAAACCCGCTCGGGCCGCTTGGTGAGCAACTGAAACTGATGCCAGTGCGCCTTCGCCATCGTGGCAAACACTTTCTGAACGTATTCGCTCGGAACCCGCTTGTGAAACAGGTCGCTCATGCTGTTGACGAAAACCATGCGCGGTTTACGCCACTTTAGAGGCTCGTCCAATTTCTCGGGGACGAGCCGAAGGTCAAACCCTTGTTCGTAGGGATGCCCAGCCACTCCGCGGAATCGTTCGGCAAAAGTCTCGGCGTAGCAATGCGCGCAACCGGGACTCACCTTCGTGCATCCTCGCACGGGGTTCCATGTTGCATCGGTCCATTCGATCTTCGATCCGTCGCTCATTGAGGCCCATTTCCTCGATAGACCAGCGTCCAGTATACCAAAATCGCCAGCTATGCGCCCATGACAAACCGTCATGCTTGATGAATGCGCGTTGTCCAAGCCAATCGCGATGGCTCATCTAGGATTGGCCAGAACGTGTTGGCAAGCTCAACCGATGCAACATGATCAGCAATGAGCCGCAAGTCGCTGATCGGTCGTCCCGCAGGGTTAGCCTATTGACGGTGACCATCTCGTTGAACATCACACCCTGGCCTCGCTTGCGGGTGGACTTGGCGTTACGCTGTTCCAGGTCGACCGGTGGACTTCGCGTCATCCTGGGGTGGACTTGGCGTTACGTTTGTCGTTCGGGCCTTGTGACGGGTTCTCAGCTCGCTGGAGCCAAGAGCCGGTGAATTCGGCCGTCGATTTTCGCCGGCCCCAAAGTAGATACAAACTACTACTGTATAAAGCAAAGGAGCGCGGGCCTGCGGCCCTCTGCTTTTGATTGAATCGATTTCTCGAACAGCGGACGCTCGCGAAGCTCGCCGCGCTGCGGCTCGCTGCCAGGTGCGTGGTAGAAACAGACCGCCGCCCGCGCCGCCGCGAGTCCGCCGCCCGCGGCGAACGGCTCGGCGAACTGGCCGGCGGGCGGAGCCGACCGGCCGACCGCTCCGCAGTGCGGAGAACGGCTCCACGAGGGGACCACGCTCGGGGGACGCAAGCGCCCCCGAGCCCCCGACCTGCGACACGCCTTGCGCTACGCGACTGCGACGGCTTGGCCGGGGGCTCGGGGCCGCGGTTGACAGTATATATATGCGGTCGCCGGGAACTCGATGTCCTTGCACGCCAGTTGCCTAGTAAAAACCCCGAGCGCGGTCCCGCACTATGCCCCGACGGGGTTCGGCCGCGGAGCGGACAATTCCACTGCCCCGAGCGCACGGCACTCAACTCACGGCACCGCCAACACGACGCCGGCGAACTCGCGTCGCGATTCCCGTTCGCTAGCCCAACAGCGCCGCCAACTCCTCGGCACCCAACTGCTCGGGTTGACGGTCCTTGTATCGGCCGTTGTGCATCGTGCGGCTCCACGGCACCCGCACATGTAGCCGCTCGGCCAACAGGGGCAGCACCTGCTTGAGGCCGTGGTCGCCTTCTTCATCGGTGTCGAGCAGCAGCGTGACACGTCCGTCGGCCACGTCGTGGGCGAGCGCCGCGATGCGGGCCACTTGCTCAGCAGTAATCGTGTTGGAACACAACGCTAAGGAGGGTTGCCCGAGGTTCAATAGATTCATAGCGTCGTTCGGCCCCTCGACAATCGCCAGCCCCACTCGCAAACTAGCCGACCACTCGCGGCCGCGTACCACGTTTTCGCCCCACACCTCCAAACCGCGATGAAACCCTTTCACAAATTGCGTCTTGATCGGCTCCGGTTCGGTGCGGTCGCCAGCTTCCCAGAGGCGGCGTTTCGTTTCGTATCCCGGGTCGCGGCCGAACCAAGTCAGAATCTCGCCGGTAGGGGAGTGGCCCGTAGCCGAGAAATACGGATAGACGATTTTGCCACGCAAGAGCGACTTGGCCGAGCGCGGCAGATAACCGACGCGAAATTGTTGGCACACCTCGGGTGTGAGGAACGGGCGACGGCGAAAGTAGCCGGCCGCGTCGGGCGGCATCAGTGCCGGGTCAGTGATGAACTGGTCGTCGAGCCGGAGCAGTTCGCGGGCCCGTTCGTTTTCGGATTCTTGCAACGGCACGTTCCGCTCCTCACGCTTGGCCGGTTGCTTCGCGGGCAGCGGCGACGATTGTTCAACGGGCAACAGCCCTTCGACGATCGCCTTCAAGTCTGCCGCAATCGCCTTGAATCGGTCACCGCGGGGCCGGCCGCCGGCGTTCGGTCCCGGTCTCATCAGGTCGCACAGTCCCACGAGGTTGCCGCTCTTTCCGCAACCGTATTGATGGCAGGCCCACGGCTTGGTTGGGCTCTCCGCTTGAATCGCCAGCGCCCGCGGTCCGGTTTCTTCACTGCGCCCGCACGCCAAGAAACAGGCGGCCCGCGTCTCGTCGCCGAT
>CAYWTU010000146.1:0-8095 GCA_964461275.1 uncultured Pirellulales bacterium
GTACGGATCTGTGCGGGGGGCCGCCGGCAACGGCGGCCCCTACCGCGATCGTCCCCCGCTCGTCACTCGCGGCGTCGACTACGTTTCGGCGGCGTAGGAGGCGATTCGTTCCGGCGGAAGCCCGGTGGCCGCGCTAACCGCCGCGTTGACCACATCCAGCGCTGAAACAATGCCGATCGCCCGCTGCTCAGAGTCGACCACCACCACCCGGTGAATGTGATGGGCCACCATGGCCACCGCAGCGTCCAGCAGCAATTGCTCGCTGGTTACCGAAACGACTCGCGGCGACATGTACAATTCGACTGGATCGTCCGGAGTGCCAGACCGCTCGTGCCAAATATAGTCGGTGGCGCTGAGCACGCCGATGCACTGCCCTTCCGCATCGACCACCGGCATTCCCGACACGCGGTGATCGAGGAATTGTTCGGCCGCGGCGTCCATCGTCTGGTCGGCCCGCACCGTCAGGCAGGTGGGGCTCATGACCTCGCGGATGCGGACTGTGGCTAGTTGATCAACGTCGATGTGGCGCATAGCTCGACCGGTCGTACGTCGCTCGGCGCCCCGGCATCCACCATGGACAATGGACCGCGCCAAGCCTAGGAAAACATAGGTCGAGTGCCAGTCGATTCGTTGTGTCGGCGCCGCCAAACTCGGCCGGTTGCCGCGGCCAACACCCCCGGCGAACCGGCCAAGTCGTCATAACCAGTCCTGCCCGTCGCCGGGGCAACCGTTCATTACCGGGCCACTTTGAGCAGATCCTGCAGCAGCTTGAGCACATGATTCAGCTGTGCGATCTGCTCCAGCACCGCCTCGCCGGACAACTCGGCCCCCGCAATCAGGCGTTCGGCAATCTTTTCGGCTGCGATCAGATGAGCCGGTTCGGTCTTGGCGACCTTTTCGCCGGCCCAGGCTCGGCCGTACTCAATGTCGTGTGCCGCCCAACGAAGATGATGCCCGGCATGGTGATTGTCGCCGGCCTGAAAATGCTCCTGGGCCGCCTGCTGATTGAATTCAGCCAACGCGAAGTGCGCACGGGCGAAAGCTGCGTCGAGCCCGGCCACCGCCACGCTCTTGTTGTTTTCCAATTCGCTGGCCAGAAACCCCAACTCGAAAGTCGATTGTTCCAACGCCTTCTTCCCGGCAGGCGCAGCGTGCCCCGCGGCGAGTTTCATGATCGCCGCCCCAATGCGAATCTCTTTTGCGGCCGAATGCGGTTCGCGGCGCAGCAGGTGCAGCCGCGCTAGGTGAAAGTGTTGGTTCGGTTCATCGGCCAGTTGATACCAAATGGTATTGTCGACCATCACAAAACCAGCCGGAGCTTGCGGCGGCGCTGCGTCGACGGCGTGCGCCAACCGCTGGCCGCTCCCGAGCGCAATGATCAACAGACCGGCGCAAGCGGCGAGCGTAAATCGTTGCGACATGATGCGATTCCTTTTTCCTGGGCGTTATGTGACTCGTAGGTTGCGATGCAACGGTGCAAGGACTACCCACCCTTGGCCGGCGCCAGCGATTTCATCAGCAAGTTCCAGTTCGCCACCACGGTGTGGTGCCGACGTTTCAGCCGCTCGTGCAGCGCCCGTTGCGACTGGTGTTTTTCCTCTTCCTGTCGGTGCTGCTTGGCGAGCGCCACCAGCATGGAGCCCGGACCGCCCCGTTCGTAGTCGGCCAGGGCCCGTTCGTGGCCCTCCAGGCTCGACTGGTACAGGTGTACTGCCGCGGCGTGCCTGCGAACCTGATCTTGGTGCTGTTTGAGCGCCTGCTTGGCGAGGGTCAGTTGCTCGACGAGGCGTTTGACCTCGTCCTGCCACAATTTGATTTCATCGCGCCACAGGCCGTGCTCGCTGGACCACTGCCGATGTTGCCCGTGCATGGCGGCATGTGCGTCTTCCGGGAAAATGCGGGGGGCGGCGCGCTTCGCCAGCGCCTGACTCTTGGCCATATTGCACCTCAACAGCTTGCCCCGACATCCGATCGACAACTGCCATCGAAGTGCGGACGCAAACGCCGTGCCCACGCCCGCGCGGCGTAGAGGCCGGGCAACGGCTCGCAATCGCGCTATCCAACGCGCCTGCAGCGCGCAGGCGGTGCACACTCGGCGGACACTGGCGTTGCGGTTCCGCTCACTGTGCAGCAGCGCTCAGCGAGACGTCGGCCATGACCGGAAAGTGGTCGCTGGGATATTGGCCGTTCAAATCGAAGGTGACGATTTCGGCCCGCTCAATCGTCAGGTTGCCCCGGTGCAAGATCCAATCGATCCGGGCGCCATCGGCTTGCGGGCCGCGATAGTTGTGAAATGTTCCGATGAGCGGGCCCCTCTGAATCGCCGTGCTCCAAGCATCGCGAAATCCTTGCTGTCCAACCAGGATATCGTAGCAGCGGTTGTCCAGCGCCGCGGCGTTGAAATCGCCCAGCAGCAATATCGGCAAGGTGGTTTTCAGTCCATGCACCCTCGACAGGACCAGTTCGGCGCTCTTCTCGCGCGCTTTCTGCACCATATGATCGAAGTGCGTGTTGATGAAATAGAACTCGGCGCCGCTCGGGGCATCGCGAAACTTGACCCAGGTAACCATCCGTCGCACCGTGTTGCCCCAACTTCGCGAACCGACGACCTCCGGCGTATCGGACAACCAGTAGTGGTCGAACTCGACCGGTTCCAGTCGCTCGCGCCGATAGAACACGGCCATGAATTCGTCGTGGCTGCCCCCGGCGCGCCCCAGCCCCAACCAGTCGTATGCCGGTAAATCCGCCGCGAGGTCTTTCAGTTGCGGGTACAGCCCCTCTTGCGTGCCGACCAGGTCGGGCGCCGTCGCTTCAAGCAGCGCCTTGGCGGCGGGGCGACGTTGCGGCCAAGAATTCGGCGGCTGATCGCTGGCGTAGCGCAGGTTGTAGGTCATGACGCGCAATTTGCACGGTTCCGCCGCCGCAGTCGTGGCGTTTAACCACGCCAGACCAGCGGCAGCCAGCAACAGAGGACGCCAAACGGACGGCACGCCAGTCATTCGAGATTCCTCCAGACGCTGTACATTCCACGCCGCGCTGTCTTAGTGTCCAACAATCAACCCCCTCGATGCGCTGGAATCGACGGGAGTTAGAGGGCCGTTGTCTGGTTGTTTGGCGGCCGCTTAGGGCGACCCATCGGCACCCAGCGCGTCGAACCAACTTGCTTCCAGCGGCCGCAGCAACGTCCGCCGCAGACCCAGTCGCGTGGCCCGCGCGAACTGCTCATCTGCCGCTTCGGGCTGACCCAGCTTGGCCAGGGCCGCGGCCAGGTGCAAGGCGCAGCGAGCCGGCTGGGCCTTGTCGGCGGTGGGATTCGCATCGGTCAGTCGGTTCGCCTCTTGGAACAAGGTGGCCGCGTCGTTGGCACGGTCCTCGGCCAGCCGCAGTACGCCTAGCGCGTCGCACAGTTCCGCCCGGCGGCCAAACACCGTCATTGCTCGTTCAATGGCTGCCTCTGCTTCAGGCCGGCCTTCCGAAGCATCGGCCACCGCCCAGGCCAATCCAACGGTGGCGGTAACATCGCCGTCGCCCACAGCCAACGCCCGGCGACACAGTTGGGCAGCCCGCTTTCCATCGCCCCGGCGACTTAAGACATCGGCGGCGCTGACCAGCAGCGCGACGTCCTGACAGGGAGGCGCGACGAGCTTTTCCAGCGTCGCCTGAACTCGAGCGATCGTACGCTTGTCCACGTCGTCCAGCGCGGCCACAAGCGCGGCCAGTTTCACGCCCGCCGGCAAACACCCTTCCTCGGCCGCGGTCAAACAAACGTCGAGCGCCTCGGTCGAGCGCGACTGTTTCAGGAGCCAGCCGCATAGTGCGACGGCACTGGCCGCATCGAGTTCGATGGCCGCGCGAAATTGAGCTTCGGCCCCCGCCACATTGTTCAGCGCGGTTAGCGCTTCGGCGGCCGCCACGCAAGCTTTGGCCCGCTGCTGGTTCGCGATGACTTGCCAGGCAGGCTTATCCAACAACGCACCGAACCAATCGACAAATTCCGTCGGGCGCCCTTGCTTTTCGTACAGCGAGGCGGTCAAACCGGGCAACAGCGGCGACGTGGGGTGGGCGGATTCGAGAGCCTGCAATGTCGTTTCGGCGTCGCGCAAGGCGCCAAATTGCAGTTCAACCATTGCTTTCTCCGCCAATCCTTGTTCGTGCTGCGGTTCGCGGTTCAGCAATCGCGACAGCGCCTGATGGGCCGCGGGCTCGTCCTTCAGTTCGCTGCACGTGCGGGCCAGCGACCAATGGTCGCTGGGTTGCGTGTTGCGATGCTGCTCCACGACCGCCTCCAACTGCCGGCGCGCCAATGCGACGTCCCCCTGCCGACCTCGCTTCAAAAGTAGTTCGGCCCATAGGCGCTGGTCGTCGATCTCTGGGGTCGCGCCATTGGGAAAACGTGTCAGCAGCGCCTCGATCTCTTGCCAACCGTCGTCCGCGGCTTGACTGGCTAGAGCCGCCGCCAGCACGCGCCGCGTGGAACGATCGTCGGGCGCCAGTTCTACGGCACGCCGCCACGCGGCAATGGCCGTTGCCGGGTCGCGAATAGCGAAAAACTCACCGGCCCCTCGCAGTCCTGCCAGATGGTTGGGAAAACTCTTGGCTAGCCGCCGCCAACGCATCGCGGATTCATACCATTGCCCCAAGTCGCCGCGCCCCCGCGCGGCAAACCAGAGCCGCCAGTCGGGCAAAAGTTCGTCCGCCGTATCGGCCTGTTGCAGAAGTTGCTCGTCCAGATCGCGTCGGCCTGCCTCTAACAGCAAGTTGTGCAGCGAACTCCAGCAGCGCTCATCGGCCGGAAACGCCGCCAACGCCTGAAAGTGCGCCGCCAGGGCTTCGTTCACCTGACCGCTTAGGTACAGCGTTTGAGCGTGCCAGAGATGCGCTGCAAGGTCGTTGGGGCGACGGGCAAGTTCGGCCTTGGCCAGTTCCAACGCTCGCGCCAACTGTCCTTGCCGGACATAGACGTCAACCGCGACCGTTCCCAGGCTCTCCGGCAAGCGTGAATCGGCCTCGAGTTGTTCCAGGTAATCGTTGGCCAATTCGATTCGTCCCGACTCGTACAGCGAGGTGATCAGCTCTTGCCACAGCACCGGCGACCGCTGGCCGCCGCGCAGGGCCAATTCGTACAGAGGAATCGCTTGTTCTATTCTTCCTCGCCTCCGCGCCACTTGCGCCCGCAGATGAACGCCCGGCGGCCAACTGGCGGCGACATCCTCTATGTCGCGCGACAATCGGTCAATCTCCAGCATTGCCGCTTGATCCTCCGGCGGCGAGGTGGCGAGCAACCGCTCGGTGCGAAATTATCGCCACAGCGTACCTGCCTGTCCCTCGCGGGCCTCCAGGCGCGGCTCGATCTGTTGCAACCGCTCGTAGTCGCCCCCTTCCAGACACAATTCTCCCACCAGTCGCCAGGTTTCCAGCGTCCCTGATTCCACGGCGAATTCCTCCACCGCGGCGATCGCCCGATCCAGCCCCAAGTGCCGCGCCGCGAGCGATGCAGCCGACCGGACGAGAGCCTCACGGTCTTCCGACGGGGCCTCGCGGGCGGCCGTCCAAAGGCAGCTCAGCGCCTGATTGACGTGGCCCTCCTTCACCAGGCGCCGAGCCTCGATCTGCCGGGACCAGGCCGTGGGGCCGAACGCCTTCACATACCGCCGCCAAGCGTGCTCGGACTCCGCTGCCGTCCCCCATTGGTCGGCCGCCAACAACCAACCGCGTCCGGTCGGCTCCGACTCGGGGTGCTCCTCGAAACTCTTTTCCAAGAAACTCAAGGCCTGCGGTTTCTTGTCGCTTAAGTTCAGATGTTGCGCCCACAACAGACGTATGGCCACCGGATCGCCATGGTGCAGGCGTACATTGCGCACGTAACGATGGAATTCGTCCCAGCGGCGCTGCGCCGGCGGAACTTGCCCCTGCTGAGCCAACTCCACCCGGGCCAGGCCGGCCCAACCGTCCGACTGCCTGAAAGTCGCTGACGTGCCGTCCGAAAGCCTGCCGATTGACTGGTCGCCCTCGAGCGCCGTGGCATGCAAGAACCAGTCGCGGGCCTGTTCCATTTGCCCCGCTCGTTCGTAAGCCAATGCGGCCCGCAGCGCCTGACTCGGGTCGTCTGGTTTGAGGACTGCCACTTCCTTGAACAACGACAACGCCTGTTCCAATTGGCCTAGTCGAACCTGGCACTCGGCGATTCCGGCCAGCCACTCGCCGCGCTGCTCAACGGCCTCGGGCAGCCGTGCCGCGTCGGCCGAGTTGACCAATTGTTGCCACAGGTCGCGGGCTACGGCGAATTCTCCTTGGGACAAACGTAGCCTGGCCTGTGCTGAGCTCAGACCGACTCGCCAGAGCGCCGCGTCGCGGGCCGATGTTTCCGCCGGCAACGATTCCAGCGCCAAGTCGACGCGCGACAAGATCTCTTCGGCCGTTTGCGTTTGGCGGCGTTCCAACTGCGCCTCCGCCAATCGCAACAGCAAGGCCGGCAGGCCGTCGAGCGGCTTGGAAGCCGCCGCCGTCCAGACATCGATCGCCCGATCCGGTTGGCCTGCTCGAGTGAGCGCCTCACCCCAACCGAGGTAGACCGCGGCCTGGTTGGCGGTTTGCGCCGCGAGTCGTTCGAATTGCCCCGCAGCCCCGGTGAAGTCCCCTTGCCGCAATGCCCACTGCGCCGCCGCGGTCAGTGTCGCCACGTCGTCCGGCGCCAACTTCTGGGCGCGTGCTAGATCGTCTTCCGCGCCCACGAGTTCGTAGCGAACGCGATAGGCGTGCCGGGCGAGCCAAGACGACGCCCGCTGCTCGTCGGCCTCAACCAATCGGTTCATCACCAGGTCGGCCGCCTGATCGCACTCGTCGGCCGGAACATCGCGTAGGTCGCGGCGGTAGAGGTCGGCCAGCAGCAGTGACAACAGGTCGCTCGTGCGGTCCATCCGCAAGTACGACTCAAGCGCCCCAGCCGCGTCACCCCAGGTGACGGCGCCGATACCCAATCGCGCCATGCGATACTTGGCCAGCGCCATGAGGCGGGCTCGCTCGGCCGTTTCCTGCGGCGCCAAGGCGGTCCACCGGTCGATCTGCTCCAGCACCAGTCGGTCGTTCCCCAGTTCAAACGCCAGTTCGGCCAGGCGCTGTCGAGCCGCAACGTTGTCTTGATAAGCCACGGCCAACAGATACAGTTCGATGGCCCGCTGCTTGCCCAGGGCGCTGGTGTCCGACTTCTCAAAATTGGCCGCCGCCCGCAGGCACGCGCCCCGGTCGCCCGTGAGCGAAATGTATCGCCAGCAATAGTCGGCCGCCCGGGCCCAATCTTTCTGCTGTTCGTGATAGGTTGCCCGGGCCAGGAAAGCGCCGCCTTGCCGCGTAAGTTGGTGTCGTCGCCAAAGCGGCAACCCCACGGCGACAACTCCCAACACAACGATCGATGCGATCATCAGCCGCCAATTGAGTCTCCGCTCTCCCTCCTGCCACTGCTCTCCGGTCGCCAGAATTCGATCGATGGTCCGCTGCGTCCACAGCGCAAGCCGTTGACGCAAGCCGGCTGGTTGCTCGAAGCGCGGCCGGGCGCCCGAAGGGGCGGCGGGCTCCACGGATGGAACACACGCCTCGGGTGGAGGCGAGGCCTCGGGCGGCGGAAACGCCAGGGGACTGGGAAATCGCGGGTCGGCGCCGGAGGGCGATTGTGGAACGTATCGCCGGACCTTGAGGCGGTCGTCGGGCTGTTGCGTTTCACTCACGACAAGCTGCCACGTTCCGCCGCCGCGCTGCTATCGGGCACGGCCCAGTTTCCGGCGGCGACGCCAGTGGGAAACGCCCGCGATGGCGGCCAAACCGCCCCACACCAAGATGCTGCCTGGCTCGGGCACGACCTTCACCTCGAACGGCAAAGAGTGAGTAACGCCCGCCAGGTCCTTCACGTTAGCATATGCCGTGTAGGTGCCAAGGGCGCCGAAGATGGAAAGCAGTTGTGAAAGTGTCAGCGTGCCCCCCAAAGTGCCGGGCGTGGTTTGCGTGGGCGACGTCGCGCCCGACATAAACCCGGTTCCCAGCGTGTTAGACAGGCTCAAGTCATACATCAGGCTCTCGAACCCTCCCACAACTCCATTCGCAG
>CAYWTU010000147.1:0-8060 GCA_964461275.1 uncultured Pirellulales bacterium
AAAAATTCTGCATCGATGCCTTTTCACCGAGACGAAGATGGATCAAAGGATCCTTAAAATACTGCTCCAACACGCTAAAAAAGCGCAATGCGAGGGGGGCTGACATGCGGCTGAGCGGGTTGCGTAAACGGGCCTCGTCAATACCAACGGCTGCCGGGCGCAAGTTCGCCAACCATCAGCGTGTGCGAGGAGCCGTCGCGATTGCTGATTCGGTGGATGGTCGACTTCAGCGGCGGCTTGGTGAACGCCCCGTTGAAGACCGCGTCCAACGGCCAGGGATTGTTGGTTCCCGTGCTGAGAGCGTAGCTGCCCGCCGCGCCCGACTCCGGCGAACAGGCCGAGATTTTCTCGGGCACCGCCCGCGGCAGCGTCATGCTGGGGCATAAGTAGGCAGGGACCGAATGGCGGATGATCACGTCGTTCTTGTCACTGGCATTTCCCCAACCCAGGGAAAAATCGAATTCTTGATGCAGCGAGGATTGCTCCAGGTACGGTAGGGCAAGCAAGAAAGCGCTCCCGCTGCCACGACCGGCCGGGGGTAAGGCCCGGCCGGTCTGTTCGTACTGATGCAAGGCTAGCCCCATCTGCCGCAGGTGATTCGCGCACTGCGAGCGGCGCGCCGCCTCGCGCGCCGCCTGCACCGCAGGCAGCAGCAAGGCAACGAGCACGCCGATAATGGCGATCGACACCAGCAACTCGACGAGGGTGAATCCGCGTCGCCTGAAGGGCAGGTTCGCATTCATGCCGATCTCCTGACTCGTCGTCGACCGAGGGCGATGAGTCCCGCGCCGCCGATTACCGCCAAAGCCCACGACGACGGCTCAGGAACGATGCTGTATCGCAGCGACAGGGTGGGAGCGATAGCCGCCGGGTCAAAGTTGTCACGCGTGTACAAGTTCGGATTGCCTCCCCCCGCCTGCGATGTCTGGTGCAGCGACGTGATCGAGAAGCACAACGCGCCTTGTTGCAACCCCTGAATCAAGTAGTCCTCGACCCCCGCCAGGCGCAGGTTGACGTCGAACGCAAACGTGGAACCGGCCGACGCACCGGCCACACCTTGGGTCACCGCCGATCCTGGCGTCAGATTTGTCGTCCCCACAGCCCAGGGAGTCTGTCCCCACAATCTGTCTTTGATCACGTTCGACACGTCGGCGCCGACCGCATCTGCGGCGTAGGCGTTGCGAATGCCCACCGCCGTCGGATCGCCAAAGGCAAAGATATCGCCTTCCTCGAACGTGATCGGGCCCGGCACGGTTGGGCCGAAGCCGGCCCGCACGTAGCCGCTGCGAAATCCCATTCCGAACAATTCCAGCGGTCGCCCGGCGTCGGCGTCGGCCAGATGGTCAAGGTCGGACGGGTCCAAATACGACCGGTAGTCATCGAACGTCGCATCGTAGGTGAAGGCGCCCATGCTGTGCGTGGCCGTGACGCTGACGGCTTCAATGCGATACTTCTTGCCTGCCGGAAGGACGGTGGGCGCCCCGGCCGCTGCGGTGTTGAAGCCAATCAGGAACTGACCATCGCGATCGTCGAACGAACCCTCGCCGACCGCGCCAAAAACCGGCGCCGATTGTCGCGTACCCGGTGAACTATTGAACGAGTACATCCAGCGATCAAAGTTCGCCTCGACGTTGTCGATGCTGAACGACTCCGCCCGCGCGCTCGCGGCCAGACAGGTAAAGCCGATGCCCAAAAGCCAATTTAAACGATGCATTTCTCAAGCTCTCCCAGTTTGAGCGCATGGCCCAAGACGGACGGCGGCGCGCGAACCTAGGGCGCAGCTCACAACCGCTGCTGGAAACGAACCAGAAGCGCACCGCGAGCGCGGAAAAGTTCAGTTGGGATTTTCGCCAGCCGTCAGTAGTGGAACCGCACAAGGTTGGTACCGTTCGACGCCTGAAGCCGCCCGCCACCGCAATAGCGGCGGAACCATCGGTTCACAGCGACGTGAGAGCTTGGCTGGCGGGCGGGCACAGAAGGCCCAAGCAGGAGTGGCTGGCGCGCTCTCGATGATGTGAGACAAAGTCTCAGAATAGGCAGATTACAGTAATTCAGGGGCTAGTCAAGGACTTCTGGACGGATTTCGAGAAAATAATTGACAATGAGACTCAGTATCAATATACTCTGGTCTGAAAACCGTAGGGGACGACCGACGTGACCGAGCCCAAGCCGAAGCCCGAATCCGCACCGAGCACGTTTCGTGAACTTGGCGTGACGCCGTCAATCTCCTCGGCAGACCTGCTTCAGGGACGGCCAGAAATCCTGATCCAACATGGCGAAGAAACCTATCGCCTGCGACTCACGCGAGCTGGCAAGCTTATCCTGCAGAAATGAACCATCCCGGTTGAATAGCGCGTGCTCGCGCTGCCTATTGGCACTACGCGTCGGGAAAATCCTTCGGCCGCACGCCAAGGTCGACGATGCTGCACGCCACGATCGTGTTCAAGCCCAGGGACTCCGCGCGACCGACCACCTCTGGGCTTTCCGTGCCGGGATTGAGAAACAGCTCATCGCAGCCACGGTCTGCGATCTCATCGAGCGCCTTGAGAACCAGCGGCGGCGGCAGGTATACGCTGACGCGATTGAGCCGGCCGCCGGGCACTTCGGCCAACGACTTGTAGGCCGGAAGCCCTTCGATCTGTCCTCCTTTGGGATTGACCGGAAACACTTCGAAGCCCTGTTGCAGGTGCGCCCGAACCGATTTGTTGCCGAACTTGGTGCGGTCGGCGCTGGCGCCCAGGATGGCCACGGTGGGTTTGCCGGTCATAGCCGCGTCACTCCGTTGAGAGAAAGTTTGCCTCGCTAGTCGCGCCGGCCATCGAGCAATTCCGACTTCTTCTGCGTCGTCGCGTACCATCGTTTCCAGGTCGGCACGTCGAATTCGAAATTGACGTGGGCCAGTCGGATCAAGGCGTCGAGCACGTCGCGATTTTGCAACTGCTGTTTAACGATCTTCGTCGAGCCGCCAAAGCTAAACGCCCCGCCGCCGCCTCCCGGTGGCGGGTTTTGCACTACGCCGCTGGCGTCGGGGCGGGCAAACGTTTGTCCCATGCCGCCAGGGTTTCCGGTGGTGACCATGAATTTATGCGACGTGACCAGCGCCTCAATCAGCGGGGCAATGGCCGCCGGATCTTGGAGCGTCCCCAAGGCCGCCCCGGCCCGATTGACGTAGACGTTGTTCTTGTGTTTCAGGCTGCGGGCCAAGAGCTTGATGGCCTCTGGCACTCGTTCGCCGGAGATCGCCTCGATGGCGCTCAGCCGGACCTCGCTGTCTTCGTCTTCCACAACCAGCCTAACCAGCGTGCCGATGGCGCCGGGGGCGGAAATCTTGGCCAGCGCTTCGACCAGACACTGACGCTCAAACTCGTCGGCGCCGTCCTTAAGCCATTGGTCAATCGCCCGCAGGGCATAGGGGTCGTCGATGCCGCGGATCTTGTCGGCCGCCGCCGGCCGCAGCGCCGGGTCTTCCAATTCCTGCGCCCAATTGCGGAGGCGATTGACCCATGTTTGTTCGGCATGTTTGTCTTTTTCCTCACGGCGCTCAATTTCAATTTGTTGCGGCGTCTTGTAGCGGCCGCCATCGCGGACGTAGCCTCGCTCGGCCATGATTTGTTCGCGGGTTTTCCACTGCTGATCGACCAACTGGTACCCCAACAACCGGCGAGCGTCGTAGTGATCGCCGTCCAAGGCGATGATCCGCTCCAAGTGATCGCGGCGCTGGGCCTCGAGCTTATGTTGCCGGCACCATTCGGCCAGCGCCCACTGACCATCAACCGTATCGGGATAGTCTGGCCGCGTGCGCTCATATTCCAGTTGCGCAACCGACTGCCGCACCACGCGTACCACCTGCGACTTGTCGAGCGTAATCTGCACCCCCGGCTCGATCTCAATGTTGTATTGCCGTCGAGGAGTTTCGTCCTTGTTGAGCCAGGCGCCCTGAATCTGGCTCTCGTTGGCCAGGAAAAAGATATCGCCGAAGGCAGGCAAGCCAGCCACCGCCGCCACACACAAACCAACCGCGGCCGAGATAAATCTGGCGCGAGTGGGCAACCGTGGTTTTGACGTTCGGGGCGGCATGGTGCAGAATTTGAAGGTGTCGGCGGCGTGCCCGACCGTTCATTATAGCCGATACGCCGCACCGCCATGGAATCGATCGTCGCAAGTCTTTTTCTGGAAAACAGTTACGATGAGTCAATCGGTCCAGGAACACCGCCGCAGCTCCCCCCAGCGGGCTTCCTGCGCCGTCGTCACGATCAGCGACACCCGGACGCCCGAAACCGATACGGGCGGGCAGCTTATTGTTGAGCTGCTCGAGGCCGCCGGGCACGGCATTGCCGAGCGACTTATCGTGCGCGACGAGCCGATTCGCCTGCGCTATGAGTTGACGCGACTGGTCAGCCAGCCGACCGTCGACGCGGTACTAATGACGGGCGGCACCGGCCTCTCGTCGCGCGATCAGACGTATGAAACGGTTTCGCAGATGCTCACTAAACCGATCGCCGGCTACGGCGAGTTGTTCCGTTGGCTGAGCTATCAAGAGATTGGCGCGGCGGCCATGCTCAGCCGAGCGACGGGTGGATTGGTGGGCCGCACGCCGGTGTTCACAATGCCCGGATCGCCGGCGGCGGTGCGGCTAGCAATGGAGAAGCTCATCCTGCCTGAGCTGGGCCACTTTCTTCGCGAATCTCGCCGCTAGCGTTGCTGGCAGCCGCGGGGGCGGAAACTCGCCTCGACCGCCTCGGCCGAATTGGTTACCCTGCCGCCCCCTAATCCCCGCATGGGGCGCACGAACCGTGGCGCCCCCGTTTTACTGACCGGCCAAGGAGGGCGCGGTGAGCAGGACGCTGGTGCCGTTGTTGTTTGCCGCCGCCATGCTCAGCGGCGGGTTATTCTTTGCGCGGTTCGACGTGCAAGGGCTCGACGATTTTGCTGTCGTTCCCAAGGGGGGCGACTCCTCCGGCCGCGACGACGATTACCGCTCGTCTGGCCGTACAACCGCCCCGCGCGACGCCACTCCTGACTCGCAGGTCCAGCGCCGCGCGGCCGCCCGCGACGCCGTCCCCGACGGCAATACGTTGCGGATCGCCTCGTACAACATACAGGCCTTCGGGCAGCAGAAGTTGTCCCAGCCGCAGGTCATGGGCGTTTTAGTGGACATCATTCGCCAGTTTGACATCGTGGCGATTCAAGAGGTGCGCTCCAAGACGCAGGATGTGCTCCCCCGCTTGGTCACGCTACTCAACGACGGCGGCGCCCGATACGACTACCTGCTGAGCCCCCGCTTGGGCCGCACCAACAGCACGGAACAGTACGCCTTTGTGTTCAATACGGCGGCCGTTGAGACCGACCGCGAGGCGGCGTACACGGTGAACGACCCGGACGACCTGATGCACCGCGAGCCGTTTGTGGCCCCGTTTCGCACCCGGGGCGCTCCTCGTGAGCAGGCCTTTACGTTCACGTTGGTCAACGTTCACACCGACCCGGACGAGGCGCTGGCGGAGCTCAATGTTTTGGACGACGTATACTTCGCCGTCCGCAACGACGGCCGCGGCGAGGACGACATTATTCTATTGGGCGACTTCAACGCCGACGATCGCCGGTTGGGCGAACTGGGGCGCGTGCCGGAGTTGGCCCCCGTGCTGACGCGAGTGGCCACCAACACCCGTGGCACCGCCATGTACGACAATATCTTTGTATCGACGCGGGCAACGCTGGAGTACGCCGGTCGGTTTGGCGTGGTGGACGTGCTGAGGGAGTTCAATCTGACGATGCAGGAAGCGCTCGACGTTTCCGACCATTTGCCCATCTGGGCCGAATTTAGCATCTATGAGCAGGGACAAGGCGGCTCGGTCGCCCAGCGCCAGGCCCGTCCCGCGCGGTAGCGCGGTGGGCCGTCATCCGTTTGTTGAGCGGCCTGTTAGTGTCCGTACTCGCGCGGCACGCGCAGGTAGTACACGCCCAATTGGCTCGTGTCGGTCGGCTGTACCGGCGCCGGCGGGAAGCCTGCGCCGCCGCCGATGCCGCTGTTGGGAAAGTGCTTGTCGATGGCCACTCGCCGCGATGACGCCACGCCCCAACTGTAATCGACGTGGCTGGCCGCTCTCGGCGGCACCACCAGCGCCACCGGCGTGCCCCAGCCTGGATCAGCGTACATCTGGCCCATCTGATACGACGTTTGGCCGCCGGAGTTGCGGTATTTCTTGCCACAATTGAGCAAGGTTCTCACGTTGCCGGCGTGCGTTTCGCAGACCGCCAGGAGGAAATAGGCGGCGACCAGCGCGCCGGCCGTCAGCAGACGTCGAAGGGGGCGGTGCATTCGATGGCTCCTAACCGTAGATGTTGGACGCCGCCGGTCGATCCATGCGCCGAGCGGTCCGCCGCAATTGTATTGGTGAAAACTACCGCCACATGCCGTTCTGGCCCCAGCCGCCGCGGCCATCGACGCCCCAGTAGCCCAAGCGCCAGTAGTTCGACAGGTGCTGGCCGCGCTGCGGATTGGGCAACACGCGCGGGCCGCGACCTAGATATTGGTTCCAAGGAACCCAGTTCCACGAGACCTTGGTCTTGGTGTAGCTGCCGTCCTCAAAGTCGGTGCGATAGACGCGGCTATGCGGAGAGAGAAATTCGTGTGGGGCGAACGGCGGGTAGGTGATGTAGGTCGAGCCCACGCGCTCGGGAATTGGAATCGGCGCCACGTACGGCTGCACGCCGCCGGTGAGCACATTACCACCCGCGGGGCCGCCACTGCCGCCGTGTTGGCGACGACATTTCCGGCAGCGGCCGCAATCGCCCGATTCACAGTCGCCCGATTCGCCATCGTATGTCGCGCCTTCGTCCGTCTGACAGCCCTCGGTCGGGCAACCTTCGCCGTCTTGCCAGGCCAGGGCCGGCCGCGACAGCGTGGGCAAGATCGATAGCGCCATCCACAACGTGACAATGCGAGGATCAAACGGCAATTCGCGCCAGTTCATGGGTCATTCCTTTGGTCTGGCAAGAGGTCCAACGACATCGTCCCCTTGCGCTTCGTCGGTCGGCGAGCCCGGGGCCGGGCGGGTCTGTGGCGGGAGGGGGGAAAGGTCTGTGTGGCGGCACCGGGTTTTGATGCCGCGAAGGGACCTGTGCGGGATGGGCTGCGGGGTTGGACTACAGGGGGTGATATTTGGCGGTCGAACCGCCTGCCGGGCTCGGCAGGGTCAGCCGGCGTTGGTGCATCGTCGGCCTCTAGGAATCTCGGCCGGTCCGGTGGTAGGGCTGAATCTTGCCGTATCGGATGCGGCAAAGTCTCACAATTTGCCGCCTTTGCGGGCCGAAAACGCTGGGCCAGCGGCCGTCTGATCGCTATAATCCGAGCGTCTTTCCCAGTCCGCACCGGCTGCGGGCCGGAGGGCGGTCAGGCCCGCGGTGTTGGTGAAATCGGCCAGTGGACAGCGCCCCGCTGGACCGCGGCGCCTTGGGGCGCTTGAACCATCGGTACAATCGGCGCCACCTAACGATATCGAGCAAGGAGGCTCGTTTCCGCCGGCCAAATCCCCGTCCAAAGCCTGCTCGGCGCGCCGTAGACTTCGGTCGTGCCGGCTGTACAGGCGCCCCGACGCGCGACCGATTGCCTCGGTCCGCCACGTTGGGAACCCATTGGCCGCCCTTTGTTCCCTAACAACGGAGTCTGTTCGTGATCCGCGCGAAGTCTCGATCACAGTCTCGTTCGTCCAAGTCGTCCGCCAAGCGGGCCCGCCAGACTGCCGCCGATACGGCGGATCAGGTCGACGACGTTCACGAAGAAAACGGTCACGATTGCAACGGTCATGACGAACGGGGCAACGGTCACACCGTCAAGCGGCGAACGACCGTCCAGGCCATGGCCGCCAAGCAGCGCGACATTTCAGTCAGCGAGTTTTTCGCCAAGAACCGGCACCTCTTGGGTTTCGACAATCCCCGCAAGGCGCTGCTCACGACGATCAAGGAGGCGGTCGACAACTCGCTGGACGCCTGCGAAGAGGCGGGCATCTTGCCGGAGGTTTGGGTCCGAATTGAGCAAACGGCCGAAAATCGTTTTCGCATTT
>CAYWTU010000148.1:0-8044 GCA_964461275.1 uncultured Pirellulales bacterium
CGACATTCTCGATGGCGGTCGCGGCAACGATCGGCAAGGAGAGCGTTGGGGTCGGCAATGGGGCGTATGGATGGACCTGCCGGACGCCGACGCGGACGGTTTGGAGTTGATTTGCACGGAGGCTCGGCAGATCGCCGAGAAGCTGCTGGTCGAGAAACGGCGGCGGTCGGCTATGCCGGCGTATCGCGGCGCCGGCGTTTCGCGGCGCTGGCGGCCTGGAGGGCAAGCGGCAAACGACGTTTTCGTAAGCGGGTCCGACGCCTAGGCGTTTGGCCCGAAAATTAGTGGTTCGTTGATTGGGGAGCTGCGTCTGTCGGTTGGTTCGGGTTATCTGACAGACGATGACTTTTGTTCGGGTTTTTTTCTCGGGTTTTTTTTGAGGGAAGGAAAGCAGCATGCAGACTCAATACAGCCACGGCACCCAGGATTATGAGTACGACCAGGACAGCCAGATGGAGTACGGTCGCGGCGAGAAATCGTCGAACCGCACCTCGACGCGCCGTCCCAAGTACTCGCGTTTGGGCGCCCGTCCGGCAGTGTGCAACGGGATTCACCGACGCCGCAACAAGCGCTGGTCTTGGTGATTTGCTCGTTGCGTTTGGGCTGTGGGTTGACGGCCAGGAGGGCTGTCGCGAGAGAGCAGACCGAAACGCAACGACACGTTCGTCAAGCCCAGCGGCGCCGCCCGAATCCCGCACTAGGCGAGAGGATGGCAGCCTCCGCAGGGAGCGACGAACCGCATGGTCCTTGAAGATTGCCCCGGGCAGTAGTTGCCACGCCCGTCCACCAGCCAGTGTTGAGAGCTCGGCTGACATGTGGATGGACGTGGAACTAGGAGCAACAAGCGGCAACACGGTTCGCCGCCGAGAGCAAGTTCCTAACAAGGAAAGGGGAACGGGCCGTCCGGACGCAAGTCCGACCGCCCGAGAAAGCCGTCCTAACTAGCCGCCGGAAGGCGGTCCTAACTTTACAACTTGAGTACGTCTCTTTTGAGGTAATCGCAAATGAAGAAAAATCTATTCACTGTAGCCGTCTTCGCAGCGGTTCTGGCCGTCTCCGGCGTTGCGTCCGCCAAGCCTATCGCTTGGAATATCGACGAGAGCCTGAGCTTCCTGACGCTGAAGTTGACCACGCTTAGCGGCGCCGTCACGGGCGAAGTTACTCTCACGATGTCGGGCAGCGGGACTGCCGATCAGGACAACGCCGACGTGCTGACTTTGCTTGGCGGCAACGCTCTGCTTTCGGATAACACGTTGAACCTGAGCCTGGGCTTCTTGGGCAACATCGCAGCCGGCTTGCAGTCGGTGGGCGTCGGCCTGCCGACCGGCGTGTTCAACCCGGTGGGCAACACCTATGACTTGGGCGGCGGCCAGTTGAATCTCAATAGCGGCGTCATCACCTACTCGGGCTCCGGTCCGGTCGGTTCGCTGCTGGGTACGGGTAGTTTCGACTTCAACACCGATCCGATTAGCTTCCCGATTCCCAATGGCCTGGCCATCGCCACCTTGACGGAAGGCGTCGGTCCGCCCAACGCCACCCCGGTGACGTTGGACATTCCGTTGACAGTCTCGACGATTGTCACTACCGACCCGATCCAGGTCGACGCGGCCCTCACCGCCCGCATCGTCCTGACGGGCGTGCGTATTCCTGAGCCAGGCACCATGGCCCTGATGGGCTTGGGCCTGATCGGCATCATCCCGGTCGTCCGTCGCAGGCTGGCCCGCGGCTAGTCTTGTGATCGACAGGAATGAGTGAAAAACCAGCGCGGCGACCGCCTCCTCACCGAAGGCGGTCGCCGCGTCTTTTTGCGCGCCTAAGCCGCCGCGTGCCTCAAGTCCATCTCGTTACGGTCGTACTTCGGTGCCGCCCTTCCGAGCGGGACGCTGGAATCGATCGCGGAGCCGCGGGCGCGGCGGACGGGGCGTCTCGTCGGTGGCTGGCTCGCGACGTTCTTGCTCTTGGAATTCCTGCGGCGATTGGGCGTCTTGCACCTGGGCGGCCGCTTCGGCATTGGCTTGTCGGCGAGAGCGCCACTGCTCCCACAGCGTGGGCGTACCTGCGGCTTCGCGCTCGGCCTGCCGCTCGGCGCGATGTTTGCGAAGCGATTCAAGCAGTTCCTCGCCCACCTCGATGCCCTGTTCCACCAACCGCCGCTCGACCGTCTCGTCGTCCAAGGATGCGGAGTTTTCTTCGGGCATGGGCGCCGGGCTGCCTGCGGGGACATCGCCCTGGGCGACTGCCTGGTCCTTGGGAAAGAACGCCTGCAAGGTAGTCTTGAGCACCTGCACTCCCGACTGTCCCAAGGCCTTGGCGTCGACCTGCGGCTTTTTCAGCGTGCCACGCACGGGCAACACCAACGCCTGATCGGTCAGCGCCGTGCGCAACGGCCCCTCTTTGAGCAAGTGCGCCGGCATGGGGACTTCAATCTGCAGGTCCAGCGACTGGTCGAAGCCGACTGTGCCGCGCGTCAACACGCGGAGCTTGCCCAACTGAAACTGCAGCGCCTCGTGCAACACTTGCTCGCCGATGACCGAGAATTCGACCGAAGTGTCGCTGGGCGCCGTGGCCAAGTGCTCGACGCCGATTGCCTCGGCCACGGTGCGAATCAGCGCCCCGGGACCGATCTCGGCGGCGTGGATCACCAGCTTGCCCCGCACCCGCATCCGACGCAACTCGGCCAACGGCACCATGCACTCGTGGACGTATAACGAAAAGCTGCCGTCGGCTTGCGCCACATCGGCCAGATGCGGGGCGACAAATTTGAGCAAATCGTTGCAAACTTCCGGCGAAAGTTCGACGTGGTCCAGCGGGGTCCCCGGCTCAACCACCAGCGTCGAACCGGGAGCGTCCGCCGCACGTTGCAATTGGACCTGTACCGACAAATCGCCCAGCGACCACTCGCGGCCCGACGCCCCGCCACTCACCAGCAGCCGCCCCTGTTGCACTTCCAACGAACCGACGAGCGCCAGCGGCCTGCGCGGCCCATCAGGGCTGTCTTCTTCCGGCTTGTTCTCCTCGTTTTCGTTGGTGGGCTCCTTTCGCAACAGCCCGATCAGTCCGGCTTCGGGATCCGCCAATTCCAAGCGCACCAACGGCTGAGCCACCAGGAAATGGCCCAACGTGCCGGGCGCCAGCAGGTGCCGCCATAGGGCCTGGTCACCGTGCACGGCTTCGATGGTGACGGCTGCCTCGGCGTCGGCCTTGCGAACGTGAATCGGACCAAGATCGATTGGCGAAAACCAACCCAGCGCCGCCCGCTCGACATCGACCGAAACGCCCTGTCCCACCAATGCCACCCGCAAGATGCCGCGGCGGATTGGACCGATATTCAGCAGATACGGCAACACCGCCGCCAGCCCCAACAAGCCGATGGGCAACCACAACCACCAACGTCGGCGCCTACGTGGCAACGGAATGGGGGCCGAAGGCGATTGGGGATCTGCCGTGTTTTGCATGAGGGTGTGCTGAAAGAAGTTGGACGGCCTGGGCCTGCGTCATCCGGCGCGGAGCGTGGCCGCTTCCATGATCGCGTGTTCGGTGGCGTCGGCCCGTGAGAATTCAGCGGTCAGTCGGCCTTCGCGCAAAACCAAGATGCGGTCACAAACCGTGAGCAATTCGGGTAATTCGCTGCTGGTCACGAGCATCCCGATGCCTCGATGGCATAGTTCGTCCATCAGGCGATACAGTTCGGCCTTAGCGCCGACATCGACGCCCCGGGTCGGATCGTCCAGCAACAACAGCTTCGGCTCGGTGAGCAGCCAGCGGGCGACGATCGCCTTTTGCTGATTTCCACCACTCAGGCTGGTGATCGCCGCTTTGGCGCCGGCGGTTTTCACGCCCACCCGTTCGATCGACTCAGCGGCCTGCTGAAGCTCGCGGCGCCTCGAAATCAGCCCCTTGCGCGTCCACTTCTCCAACGTGCTGATGGTGATGTTCTGTCCGACCGACATCTGCGAGAACAACCCCAGCCGCTTGCGGTCTTCGGTAACCAGCGACACGCCCGCGGCGCAGGCCTCGGCCGGGTGCCGGAAGCGCACGGGCCGCCCTTCCAGCACAATATCCCCTTGCGGCCGCTCCGGCGCGGCGCCAAACAAACATTCCAGCAACTCGGTCCGGCCGGCGCCCATCAGTCCCGCGATGCCGACGATCTCACCGCGGCGAACCGCAAAGCTGACATCCCGCAATCGCCAGCCGCGGGCATGTCCGCGCCACGGCAACGACAGCCCCCGAACTTCCAGCAGCGGCGGGCCCGGCGTGCGCGCCTGCGCCGCCCGGGTCGATTCGATCGCGCGGCCCACCATCAGATGCGTCACCTCGCGCGGCGAAGTTTCGTCGCGAACCAGCGTGGTCACGTGGCGCCCGTCGCGGAGGACGGTGATCCGGTCGGCCAGCCGAAAGACCTCGTCCATCTTGTGCGATATGTACAGGATGGTGACGCCGCGGGTCCGCAATCGAGCGATGACGCGGTCAAGCCGGGCGACCTCACTTTCGGTCAGGGCGCTGGTCGGCTCATCCATGATCAGGACGTCGGCCTCTTGCGAGAGGGCCTTGGCGATCTCGGCCAATTGCTGATCACCTACGCGCAGTTGTCCTACAGATTCGTCGGCTCGAACGTGGCACTCCAGTTCCTCCAACAGCGCCGCCGTCTGCTCGTTCATGGCCCGCTGGTTCAAGAGGCCGTAGCCGCGGCGGATTTCGCGGCCCAAGAAGACGTTAGCCGCCACCGAGAGCTGTTCAACCAGGTTGAGTTCCTGATGGATGATCCCCACGCCTGCGTGTTGCGCGTCGCGCGGGCCGGCGAATTGGATGGGTCGGCCGCGCAGCAGCACCTGACCATCGAAATCGCCGATCACGCCCGAGAGGACCTTCATCAAGGTGCTCTTGCCGGCGCCGTTTTCTCCGACGATGGCGTGCAGCTCACCGGCGGCGACGTCGAACGACACGTTGTCTAGCGCCACCGCGCCCCCAAAGCGCTTGCTGACGCCCTGAATGGAGATCAGCGGTGGTTCCATGGCGGGGCCAGGCCGGTCAGAAGTCGGGGGAGAATATGCGCGGCCTTCGATGGGTTAGGGTGTCGGCGCAGGCGACTCGGCCTTGGCGGCTTCGGCCGGCTTGCAGGTGACCAACCCTTTGCCGTCGATTTGCTGTTCCAGGCTCTGCCCCATGGCCGTGATCTTCATCGTCATGTGCGAGATCGTTTCGGTGGCGCTGAGCCGGCCGGCTTCACGGTCGAAATAAATCACCTGCTTATTCTCTTGATTGGTCATTTCAAATTTGTCGACGTTGGGCAACTTCAGGTCGCCCAAGTTCATCTGCATATCGACCGAAATTTTGTCGAGCGGCCGCCCCTCCACGTCCTCTACCCCTTCGTATTTCATCTTGGCCGTCGTCTTCTGCGAACCCAAAAGTGGGTTCTTGACCTCCTGCGCAATCTCCCACGTCTGACCAACCGCCACCTCCTCTTCCGGGAACATGGACGACGCCTGGCCAATCATCTGCTTCAAACCTTCGGCACTGAACATCTGGGCCAGTTGTCCCATGGCCGGATTGGCTTGCAGCTTTTTGAGTTTTTCTCGGGCGGCGTCGTTGAAATCGACGGCCTTCACTTCGCCGCGCGGCGTCATCGTCAGATCGTACGTAAGGCCGACCAACGCGTAGAATACATCGGCCGCGGCGGCCAAAGGACCCTCGGGCTTGGCGTCCTTGTTATTGGTGTTGAACACGATTTCCTGCTCGGCAATCTTCATCCGCATCACGATCTGGTCGATCGCCAGCGAGCATTGGGCGTCGCCTTCGGGGCTGACTTCGTTGATGGCCCAGCTCATGCTGAACTCGTAGTCCATGGTGGTCGTGATCGGCATCTTACCGACGATCATTGACATCTCGACGCTTTGATCCATGTTCCAAACCAGCTTTTCGCCCGGCTTGAATTTCCAGCGAAAGAGCGCTTTGGCGCCGTCGGTCGATGCCGCGGCAGGCTCGTCGGCGGCTGGGGCTGGCCACGGCGTCGTCGTAAGGCCCAGCACTAGCGCCAGGCTCAACCAGCCGACGTGGTTCAGTCGGGCGACGCGGAGAATTCTGGGGACAACGTGCATGGATACTCCTTTTTGGCGGCCAGTTGGCCATTCGGCTTGAAGGCCGCCAAACAACCTGTCAACGGCCCTCGAACTCACGTTTGATTCGGGCGCACCGATAAGGTTTTTGTCGGGCACTAACGGCCGCGTGATGGCCCGCCATTGTCCCGCGCTGGTTGGCCGGAGGCAATTACCCCCGGTCGATCGGTCGCGGTGACCGGACCGCTGGGCGACGAATTCCCTTCGCCGCCGAACGCTTCCTGGGCCGCGGTTAAGGTTGCGTACGTTTGGACGGTTTGCCTCAGGGACTGGCGTTTCTATGGACAGGCGTTTCAAGCGGCTGCCAAGCGGTTTTGGGGTGGCGCAAATGTGGTATCATGTTGGGCTCATTCCGTCGCCGCCGCAGCCGAGCGGCAGTTCCCAGCCGTCCGCGACGCCTTCCTGCGTCGTAGCGGCACAACTTGCGGACCGTCCACACACTGACCCTGAGTACACGGTGTACACTGACCCTGAGTACACGGTGTATTCGCAGCCAAGTCACGGCACAGGTCTGGAATTGAGACATGCTTAATTCGCGGCAACAACCGCCTCTGGCCCCGACGCGGAACTACGCACACTTGATGCGCAAGGCATCGCAGATGTTTGAGCCCGATCAGTTGGACCTGTTGGCCCCCCGTCTGCGGACCAAGTCGGCCCGGCCCGGCAGCGACAGCCACGGATCAAACGGGACGGGCGCCCCCCTTGGGCTGGACCCCATTTCGGCCACCGAGGCTTTGGCCTACGACTTCCTGGCCAAAGGGGGCAAACACTCGCGGCCGTTCATCACGCTTGCCGTTTATGATGCGCTGACGGGCGGGCACGGCGCGCAGCCCGAGGGCGCCGCGCATGTGCAGCGCTTTTCGCTGGCTGTGCAGCGCACCGCCATGTCGATCGAAACGTTTCACAAGGCTTCGCTCGTCCACGACGATATCGAAGACGACGACGAATATCGGTACGGCGAGCTGACGCTGCACCGCCGCTTGGGCACGCCCACCGCGATCAACGTCGGCGACTATCTGATCGGTTTGGGATATCGACTGATCAGTCGCGGGGCCCAGGAATTGGGCGCCCTGGCGGCCAACGACATACTCGACCGTCTGGCCGAAGCACACATGAAACTGTCGGAGGGCCAAGGGGCGGAATTGCTTTGGCGCGATGCGCACGACAAACGGCTCCAGCCGGTCGACGCGCTGCGGATTTACGCCCTAAAGACGGCCCCGGCGTTTGAGGCGGCGTTGCTGGCGGGCGTCCGCCTGGCGGGGCCCGTGGACGATTTCGTCGACCCGTTGGGCCGTTTTGCGCACCATTTGGGCGTGGCGTTTCAAATTCTCAACGACCTGGCCGACTGGGACGGCGACCGGCACAACAAACTCCTGGCCGCCGGCGATATCCTGGGAGGTCGTCCGACCGTGCTCTGGGCCTTGGCCTTAGAGGGCCTCAACGAGGCCGATCGAGCCGAGCTTGAACGCCTTGTCCGACCTGGCCGAATTGCGATCGAGCAGGTGCGCCGCGTCCGCCTGTTGTACCAGCGAGCTGGGGTGTTTGAGTTGGCGCAGCAACTCGTTGATCAACACGCCCGACAAGCCGACGCGGTGGCCAACGAAACGCGGCCGCACGAGCTACAGCGGCTGTTGCACTACCTGATCGACAAGGTCCTGTCGCGGGCCGACGCGCGCGCGTCGGCGACGCCGCAGGCAATCCATTCCGCCGCGTGCCCGGCGGGTTCGGCTGCCTCGTAAATCGAGCCCCAAGTCCGCGAGGCGCCCCGTGTCGTCCGACCGCTCGCACGTCGATCTGGAGACGCTCGTTCGCTTGTTCTACGACCGACCGGCCGATCTGGGAGCGTTCGACGCCGTGACCGCCGAAGTTACGCCGGAACCGTATCGCGGCCTGTTGGCGCACGAGCACCACATGACGGTCACGGTCGAGGC
>CAYWTU010000149.1:0-8012 GCA_964461275.1 uncultured Pirellulales bacterium
GGCCCGAAGGGGCCGCGGGCGCAAGCGACGAAGCGGCCCCGCTGGCCGAACGCATTCTGGCGACCGGTCATCACTTGGAATGGATGGCGTTGGCTCCGCCCGAGACGCTGCCCCCGCGGGAGACCATCGTCCGCGCGGCACAGTGGCTGGGCCGGGCGATGCTTGAGGTCGACGACCGGACGGTGGCGCTGGAGTACGGGCCGTTCTCGCACGGAGCGCGTGCCATTTGTCTGTGGCGGCGCCAAGAACCGGCCGACGTTTGGCAATCGTGCAACGGGGACACCTCCCCACAAGGAGTCGCTCGAGCGCGATAGTCCGCCCGTCATCAACGCTTCCTTTATCCGGCACGATAAACATGACCTCATTACTCCTGGAAGAAGCAGCCGAATCGGTCGACTCCATTCCCTTGCACTTGGACGCATCTCGACCAGCGCCGCCCAACGACGAAATGCTCCCGGCCGAGTTCACTCTGGCTTGGCTTCCTGAAATGTCGCCGGCGGGCCTGGCTGCGACGCTGCTCGCGTCGCTGGTTTTTCTCTCCGTGAGCGTTTGGCCCTTGGGCGGCGCCGACGTTTGGGCGCGTTTGACCGCCGGACGAGCCGCATCGGCCGCTAACGGTGAGCTGCTGGCGAGCGATTTCAGCCGGCCATGGCTGGAATTTCAGGTGTGGCGACTCGCGGGCGTCGAGGGCCTGGTGCTGCTGCGAGCGCTGGCTGCCGCAGGCGCCGCAGGCGTGGCCACCCTGGTGGCGTCACGAGTCGCCCGGCCGCTCTTCTTCCGCCGTCTTCCCATCGCGGAATCTGCGTCCGAATTCGCTCGACAGCCGCCACGGAGGACTCTCCTGGCGATGGCGATCGCGCTGGCGACGCTGGTCTGGTCGCCGGCGACCAACGGGTACTTGACCGGCATCGCGCGCGGAGAGGTCGACGCACTGTCGGGCCGCACGCCGTACTTTCTGGCCAACGAGTTGGAGCGCCGCGGGATTTCTGGCCGCTGTCTGGCCCCGGCCGACTGGGCTGACTACCTCGTCTGGCAGTCCGGCGGCGACATCGACCCGCTGCTGACCGCCGGTCGACGGGCGGAGCCGTTGCTGGCGCAAGCTCACGACGCGATCTTTCGCGCCGAAGCCGATTGGTTGGCACATGTCGACCGGCACAACGTGCGCTGGTTGGCGCTCGACCATTCGCGTCATGGCCGACTGTACGCCGCCGCGGTCGACCATCCGCGGTGCCGCACGCGCTACTTGGATCAGCAGGCGGCGCTGATTGAAGTTCTGCCGTCGCCCGAACCCTCCCGCCCACAACCAGAACAGGCCGCCGCGTCAACGCCATGAATCAACGCAATGTTCAAACCATTGAACACCGTTCAAGCGATGAAACAAACCGCCGCGATCGGGGCGCGGCGCCTCGAATGGTCCGACGGACGCAACAGCGGAACTACAACGAGTTTGCACACGCGCGAACGAAAATCCAATGCACTGGCACGGCACGTGCATGCATACCGTCCGTCCCTATGTTTGCGCATGCCTGACATGGGAAGAAACACGGTCGCCCCGACGTAGGGTCGGCCAGTTCGAGAGGTTCCTAGGAACAAAGGAGATCGCAGTGAGAACGTTGTTTGCTCGGATGTGGAAGGAGGACCGCGGGGTCCTGACATTCGAATGGATTCTGTTGATCACCGTGCTGACGATCGGCATCGTCGGCGGCTTGAGCGCCGTCCGCGACGCAATCATCAGCGAGTTGGGCGACGTCGCCGGCGCCATCGTGGAGCTGGAACAGACGTACCTGATCAAGTGGCCGGTCGTTGCTTTCGCGCACGACGCGGAAGTCATCGACGGGGCCGTCGGCTCGGACTTCAAGGACGTGTTGTGCAATCTGCACGGCAGCTGCCGTCCGACCTCGCCGCCGACCTACGGCATGCAGTTCGGTGAAGTGGGCGCCGGCAGCTAACGACGCTGCCTGCCCAAAGACTGAGAGAGCTGAACTCCACGAGGCAAATCCAATCCCCGCGGCACGGACTGGCCCGTGCCGCGGGGACCTCGCGGCCTTCCGAAGAAAACGTCCCTCAACCCTCCTCAAGGCCATGAACACCATGCCCGTCCGATTGCACCGCTGTTTCCGCCTTTGCCGACGCCTGGGCAAGATTGCCCTGCGCGATGAGCGAGGCGTGTTGTCGTTCGAGTGGATATTACTCATCACCGTGTTGACCATCGGCATCGTGGGCGGGATCAGCGCCGTCCGCGACGCGGTGATTAGCGAAATGGGAGACGTGGCCGGCGCCATGGTGGCGGTCGACCAAAGTTACGCAGTCGCCCCTCCGCCCTGCTCCGGCGGGCGATTTGGCTTTCGGTTCCGCGACCGGCTGTGCAATCTAGCCGGAAGTTGCCGGCCTGATTCGCCCCCCAGCTATGCGATCCAAGGGGGCGGCGCCGGCCAATGACGGCCTTTTGGCACGCCACATGCACCTGCACAACATCACACCAAAACCCGGCCCACGTCGCATCGCTACGTTCGGTGTAAACCGCATGACTCGCAACTTCGCCATGAACCACCTCAGCCGCAACTTCGTTCGTCGACTCGTCTTGGCCGTCCGACACGATTGTCGCGGCGGCCTGAGCTTCGAATGGATTGTGCTGCTCACGGTTCTGGTGCTCGGCGTCGTTGGCGGGATGACCGCGGTCCGCGATGCCGCCATCAGCGAATTGGGAGACGTGACCGGCGCCGTGACGGCGGTGGATCAAAGCTACCGCGGCTTCGGCGTGACCTTTATCGATCCGGGCCGCGAGCGCCGGGCCGGCTCTTGTCGGCCCGCGAGCCGCGAGCCGCAATAAGACACCGCGACGCTGCGTCGCGATTGAGGGCAGACATGTACGACGCATATTTTCTTGCAGCCGGCGCCGGCGCCTTGACGTTGGCTGCCGCGCTGACCGACCTCAAGGCCCGCCGTATCCCGAATTGGCTGACCGTGCCGGCTGCGCTGGCCGGGTTGGCGTTCCATGGCCTGGCGCCGTCGGGATGGGGATTCGGCACGTCCGTCGGCGGCTTTGCCGTCGGTTTTGGGTTGCTGCTCATCCCTTTCTTGCTGGGCGGAGGCGGCATGGGCGACGTCAAGTTGTTGGCGGCGCTCGGGGCCTGGTTGGGGCCCGCGCTGTTGTTTGTGGCGTTCGCCCTAAGCATCGGTTTGGCCGCAGGCCTGGCAATGTCCGTCCTCATTTACCAAACGGCACGCCTGGGGCTATGCCGGACCAGGAAGCGTTTTTTGAACAACGCCCGCGGCGCCGCGACCAACTGTCCGGCGCCTCGCCGCGTTCTACCGTTTGCCGTCCCGGTGGCGCTGAGCACCTGGGTGGTGCTGGCCTGGATTGTCGGACGAACCGCCGCTTGAGAATCGCGGCCACTTCGCCCAAGCCCTTCCTAAGCTTGAGATAGGCGGTCCGGAGTTTCTATTCACCTACTTTTCCGCGAGGACCGTTGGCATGACGAACCTCCTCTGCTTTCCGCGCCGCCGCCCCGTCCGACGAGGTGTGCTGTCGCTGGAGATGATTCTGGTTCTGCCGATTCTGCTGATCGTTGTGTTTGCGACGGTCGAGTTCGGCATGCTGCTGGCGAGCGGCCAGGCGATCAACGCGGCGGCCAGCGTGGGGGCGCGCGAGGCGACGCTGCCCGGCGCCACGCCCGCTAAGGTGCAGCAAGCGGTCGAACGGGCGGTGGCCAGTTGGCGGTTCGCCCGCCGCCTGGACGCGGTCCAGATTTCGCCCGCCCATCCCCAAGACGCCCGCACTGGCGACCCCGTGAAAGTGACGGTCAGCGTGGATTCCGTTGCCGCGGCCCCAAATTTGCTTCGCTTTGTAGGTGTGTCGCTTGCCGGGCAAAAACTGTCCGCCAGCTACGTCCTACGCAAGGAATAACGATTACCGGTTGCCGACGGGCAACGCCCACAACACCCCACGTTGCCAGCGGGCAACGCCCCCTACCGACTTCGACTCATCGTCCTCTGGAGAACCTCCGGTGAAACGCATCCGACCCGCCACCGTCACCGTCAGCGTGGCCGCCGTACTGGTGGGCCTGTTGGCCGCCTACGCAGTCCGCCGCTATTTCGAGCCCAATTCGGTCGACAACCGCGTGGCCATCGTCGCGCCGCGGATCAACCTGCCCCCTTATGCCCGAATTCGCGAACAAGACATTGAAGTGATCCGCGTGGCCCCCAACCAGGTTCCCGCCGGAGCGCTCACCAACCCGTCGCAAGCGTTGTATCGATTGGTTCGCACCACGGTGATGGCCGGCCAGCCCGTCCTGGAAGAGCAACTGTTTGAGGTCGGCAAGGTTCCGACCTTAGCCGAGCAGCTCCCGCCGGGGCACCGGGCTGTGACCGTGGCGGTCGACGCCGGCAACGCGGTCAACGGCGTGCTATTGCCCGAGTCGCGCGTGGATGTGTCGCTGACGGTTCGCGGAGAGCAGCCTGAACTGGGCGGCGTCTCGACATTGACGCTGCTTCGCGGCATCCGCGTTTTGGCCACCGACCGCGATCGTTTCAAAACCGAAGAACGCCTGGGCCAGGGCCTGCGGAACATCACCGTGGCCGTCTCGCCCGAGCAGGCCAACAAGCTGATTCTGGCCCAGCGGTACGGCACGCTAAGCGTCACGCTGTGCAGCGAACTGGAGCCTGAGCAATTGGCCGCCCAGGGCGACAACCACATGGTCAGCCCCGAGGATTTGCTGGGCTTCGAGTCGCTGTCGCACAAGGCCGAAATCTGGCGCGGGGCCAGCGTGGACACCGTGACGTTCAACACCGCCCAGGTTCGCGAGGCACATGAAGCGACCATCGCCCGGCAGCGGCAGCATCGCTCACCGGCTGTGCCGGCCGGCTACGAAGCCCAGCCGAACTTCACGCCGCCGCCAACCGCGGTGCGTCCGGGCGCTGCCCCGCGGGTAAGCATCGAGACTCCGCCGACGACCGTCGTCGTGCCGGGCTAGTGAACACCTTAGCCCTCGGTCATTGACCGGGGGTCGAACCGCCACTTTCGGTTTGCCCGACAGAATCCAGACAGTATCCAGCGCCTGCCACGCATTCGTCGATGCCCGCTCCAGGATCCCCGGTCATTGACCGGGGGCTAATGTCACAAAACCCTATGCACCGCCCTTCCACCACATCACGAACGTCCACCGCGCGTCGCGGCCGTCGCGGTGTACTGACGTTGGCGCTTTTGATGCTCGTGGCCGTGGGCATCTTGTTGGCCGCGTTGGCGCTCGATTGGGCTTATTTGGTCCTGATGCAGCGTTCGCTGCAACAACGAACCGACGCCTTAGCCCTGGCCGGCGCGCCGGAATTGCTGGATCAGCAGCAATTGGAAAACGCCGGCGCGACGTCGCGGCGCGATCAGCGCGACGATGTCCGGATGGCCCGCGTGACCGCCGACGAATGGCGGGTGTTCAACAATCGGGCCGCCGCCGCGCGGTTTCGCTTGGACCTGGCCGACCTGGCATTGAGCACCGGTTATGTGGCCGACATCGCTTCCACATCGGCGGCGAGCTTCTTCGACAGCAGCCAACCGCTGATCGGCCCCGGCTCGTCGCACAACACGTTGTGCGTGCGGGCCATACGCAAACCCGGCGGCCGGAACCCCGTGGGCCGGTTGTTGGGGCAATGGGCCGGATTAGGGCCGGTCGAGGTCTCAGCGCACTCGTATGCCACGCTCGACAACCGGGTGATCGGTTTTCAGCCCACGGCGGAGGCGCCATCGCCGGTGGTTCCGCTGGCCATCGACGTCAACGCATGGAACGGGCCGCACGGCGCCGACAAGAACCAAAACGGCGTCAAGGAACTGGAGATACGCCTTCGCAGCCCGCAAACCGCCGCCACTGTCCCCAATGCCGCCGTGGTCAGTTTTTTCGGAGGGCTGAACCTGCCCGTTGCGCTGCGGCAGACCAGCGCCGGAGTTCACGCCGGCGACCTTGCCTCGCCCGAATATGTGCTCGGCCCTGCCACCGCCACGGCGCATCTCCCGCTGGCTGGCACGCAGCGCATCAACTCCGGCGCCACGTCGAGCCTGCAAGTCCGTCTACAACAGTTGGCTGCATCGCAGGCGGTGCGGGCGTTTCCGCTGTACACCAGCCAGGGGGCCACCGCCTCGCTGTTTCCCGTTGTCGGATTCGTGGCGGCGCGAATCACCGCGGCTCGCGTGGCCGAGGGACGGCTGGTTGTCGAAATCGAGCCGGCTTACTTGGTACATTTCACCGCCTGGACGACCGGCGTCAGCGATCCCCTGGCGGCCCAAGCCAACCTGTACATCCACAAACTACGGCTGGTGCGCTGACCGGCGCCAGCGGCCCGCTTTCAACATCAACCACTCCCACTACCTTTCAGTAGAACATTCATCGCCAGCGAGGCAACCATCATGCGTATTGTCATAGCAGACCCCACGCGACAGCGGACCGAAGAGCTGCGGCGAATTGTGCTCGGCGAAGGCCTGACCTGCGAGGCGGCCGACGTCGTCACCTTCGACACCTTGGCCCCGCGCCTGGCCGAGGTCGAGCCGCAACTCGTGATGGTGGTCTGTGCCACCCCTGTTGCGGACGCCGTTCAAGGCATTCGCCTGGCCCATGCCGCCACGGCTGCCCCGATTATCGCCGTCGGCCATCACGTGTCGGCGTTCGAGCGGGAGGCCCTGATTCAAGCCGGCGCCCGAGTCTACTTGGAACTCGAGACCATCCGGCTGACGCTGCCGCAACAAGTCGCCGCGCTGGAAGCCAAAGCGGAAGCCGCCAGCGTCCGCGGCAAAGTCGTTTCTCTGTTCTCGCCGAGCGGCGGAGTCGGCGTCACCACCACGGCCATCAATCTGGCGGCCCGATTGGCCACCAGCCGGCCGGGGCAGGTCGCTTTGGCCGATCTGAAGAACTCGCCCAGCGACCTGGCACTGCTGCTCGACATTCAGCCGAAGTACAGCGTGGACGACCTGGCGCCGCAGTGGCAACGTCTCGACCGTAAGATGCTCGCCGCCGCCATGGTTCGTCACGCGTCCAGCGTGGACGTGTTGGCTCAAGCCGGCTTTCCGGCCATCGGCGGTTTGCCTCCGCACACCCTCTCACCCGAATCGGTCCGTCAGTTGCTCACGCTTCTGCGGCGGACGTATCCGCTGTCGGTTGTCGACCTGGATCACAACCTGACGCCCGATCAGATCGAGGCGATGCAGCACTCGAACTTCGTGGGGCTGGTGGCCCGTCCCGACGTGGTGGGTCTGCGGCGGGCCCGTTGGGCCTTGGACACAGCCGTCGCCTTGGGCATTCGCCGCGAACGATTTCGATTGATTTTGAATCGCTATGGCCAGCGCGGCCAATTGAGCGCGGCCCAGGCCGAGGAAATCCTGAGCCTGAAAGTGTTTCAGGCGATTCCCGAGGATCACAGCGCGGTCAATCGCTCGATCAACCAGGGCGTATTGCTGAACGATGCCCGGCGTTTCTCGCGGATCAATCGCAGCTTTGCCTCACTGGCCCGCAACATTTAGTCCAGGTACCCAGCGCCGTCCGCAGTCCTCCTTCCTTCGCACCGTGAGCATTCGCCATGACGCTGAGCCTCTTTGGTTCCACCGACAATTCGCCGACGATGGCCGCAGTCCCGTCCGCCCCGGCGTTTGAAGCTGAGTTTCAGAAGATCAAGACCCGCGTCCACCGCGAGCTGATCGAGTCGCTCGACCTCTCGCGGATCGCCCAGTGGGACGAGCCGCGGCTGCGAACCCACGTCCGTCAGTTGGCGGTCGGCTTGCTCCAGTCGCGAGCCGAACTGCTTTCCACGGTCGATCAAGAACGGCTGCTCGATGAGCTGATCGCCGAGTCGTTTGGTCTGGGCCCGTTGGAGCCGTACATGCACGACCCGCACGTGACTGACATCCTGGTCAACGGTCCGCACGAGGTATATGTCGAGCGGTGTGGCCGCCTGCAAGAGACCGGCGTCGTGTTTGCCGACGACCAGCACTTGCTACAGATCATTCAGCGCGTTGTGGCCCGCGTCGGCCGGCG
>CAYWTU010000150.1:0-7978 GCA_964461275.1 uncultured Pirellulales bacterium
AAGAGCCAGGTGACGGTGGAATACGACGGCTTCAAGCCAGTGCGGGTGGACACGGTCGTGGTTTCGACGCAGCATTCGCCCGACGTGAGCCACGACGAAATCAAGAAGTCTGTGATCGAGAAATTCGTCAAGCCGCTGCTCCCTGGCAACTTGGACACCAGCAAGGTCACCTATCACATCAATCCTACGGGCCGGTTTGTGGTGGGCGGACCGCATGGCGACTGCGGGCTCACCGGCCGCAAGATCATCGTCGACACCTACGGCGGCTGGGGGCGACATGGCGGCGGCGCTTTCAGCGGCAAGGATCCCACCAAGGTCGACCGCAGCGCCGCTTACATGGCCCGCCATGTGGCGAAAAACATCGTGGCCGCCGGGTTGGCCGATCACTGTGAAGTGCAGTTGGCTTACGCCATCGGCGTCTCCGAACCAGTCAGCGTACACGTCGACACCTTCGGGACCGGCAAGGTCGCCGACGGCAAAATCTGCGGCCTGGTCCGCGAGGTGTTCGGCCTGACGCCGGGCAAGATCATTCAGTACCTGAATCTGCGGCGGCCAATCTATCGAAAGACCGCCGCGGGCGGACACTTCGGCCGTAGCGAGCCGGAGTTCACCTGGGAACAGACCAACCAGGCGCAAAAATTGGCCGGCTTGGCCAAGTAGCGCCGGCCCCCGGGGCGCCGCACGTCGGGCAAGGACACCGCAATGGACCGGGCCACAACGTCGCCTCGCGCTGGTTTGGTCGTGGCGCCGCAAAGCTATTTGGTTGCGGCACGTGCCGTGGCTGACGCCTGGTTGGCCGCAGGCACGCTGGCAGCCCTGTTCGTAAGTTGGCGGCGTCTGGAGGGATATGGCGATCGGCCGCTTTCGGTCGCTGCGCTCCTGGTCGCCCTGGCGGTGGCGACGATGAGTGTGGTAGGTCCATGTTGGCTTATGCCGCGTCGCGGTTGGCGCTGCAGGGGTCGGGCGTTCGATTGGCGAGTGCCGGTCCTGTTGGCGATTTGGCTGGGCGCCGTCGTTGCGGGCCAGCCGTGGCAACATGGGGCGCTGGCGGCCGTCGTGTGGCTCGGCACGGCACTGGCGTTGTCCCGCGGCAGGTCGAATGCCCAGGGGGACGCGACTTGTCGCGTGGCGCCGCTGGCAGACCTGTGGCGAAGCCTGGCAAGCTCTCGACAACCGCCGCGACGTGCGCCCCGAACGCGCTTCGCCCTGCGGCAACAACTAGTTCGCTTCCAGGGGTCCAATGGCGCCGACGTTTTACGCGGACGAATTCGCGAACCGGTGGCCCCTGGACAGCGTACGGCCGTAGTCCACGTCGCGTTTTGCCCGCCGTTTGCCGAGCAACCGGAACTGATGGTGCGGCAGCAAGGCGGGCCGGATGCCCGGATCAAGGTCGGTCCGCTGTGGGCACACGGCGCACGGCTGGAGATCAAGCTGAACCGTCCCACTCCACGCACCTCGGTCGTCAGCTTATCGCTGTCGGCGCGGCGTTGACTTTGTTGCCGGCCCCCTATGCGCCGCCCAGGCCCCCTTTGCGCCGCCCAGTGGTCCACGATAATCGAAGGCCGAATTTCCTAATACGACCTGCCCTGGCGACACAATCATGGCCCGCTGGCCCCGACACGCCTGGACCACCCTGTACACCTACGGAGTGGTGTTTTTGGCGTTCCCGCTGCTCTGCTGGCTGGCTTATCGCTGGGTTCGCGGCGGATAGGCGTCTGCCGCAGCCAACGTCGGCGGCGAAGTTTTCTAGAACCGGTGCCGGCGGCTGACCAGATACTCGGTTAGTGCTTTGTCGAACGGCATGCTCGTATCTAGGGGAACGTAGTCGACGCGGTTGGTGAAACATTCGCGGCGAAAGTCTTCGCGGAATTGCCGCACCGCCTCCAGGTAGCTCTGCTGGGCGTGCGAGGCGTCGAGCTTGAGCTTGTCGTGCGATTCGGGCTCCTCAAGTTCCACGATGCCGTCGAAAGGGAACTTCACCTCTGCCTCGTCCAAAACGTGAAACAGAATCACGTCGTGGCCTCCATGCTTGATCCGCCGCAGCGATTGCAACATCGGCTCGACGTCGCCGAGCAAATCGGAAAACAGCATCACCAAGCTGCGGTGTCGCAGCATGGCCGCCAATTGCGATAGGCTCTTGGCAATATCGGTCGTCCCCGCCGGCTTCAGCCGCGCCAACAGCGACAGGACGTTGCCGATTTGCTGCCGGTTGGAGCGCGGCGGCAGACAGGCCCGCAGTTGCTCGTCGAACGTGACCAACCCCACCGGATCCTGTTGCTGGATCATCAAGTAGCACAGCGCCGCGGCCAGGCAAATGGAGTAGTCGAGCTTGGTGAGCTGTTGCCGATAGGTGTAGGCCATCGACCGGCTCAGGTCCATCACCAGGTAGCCGGTGATGTTTGTTTCGGCCTCGAATTTCTTGACGTAGTACTTGTCGGTCTTGGCGTAGACCAGCCAATCGATGTCCTTGGGGTCGTCGCCCGCGGTGTACTTGCGGTGTTCGCTGAACTCGACCGAAAAACCCTGAAACGGGCTGGCGTGCAGACCATGGAGGAATCCCTTGACGATAAACTGTGCGCGCAGGTCCAGCCGCGCAATCTGGCGGATCACCTCGGGCTTCAGATACTGTTCGACCGCGGTCATCGGGCGCCGGATGGGACAAGAGAAACGCCAGACTGCAGGGCGCAGCCGGGGAATTATAGGTTGGCGAGCCTATTTTGGCGCGGGCCCTTTGAGCGTCGTGAGGTACGCCAACAAGTCGGCCGCATCTTGCGGCGTAACGTCGCGAAGCACCAGCTCGGGCATGACCGACTTGGACTGCGGCTCAAGGGCGGTTGCCTGATGGGCCGGTACACGCACGAGGCGATTTTCCGCATCGCGCAAGACAATTTCCTGCTCGTTCTTTTCGATCAGAAAACCGGCGTGGAGTTGTCCGCCGTCGGTCTCCAGAACGTAGGACACAAACTCGGGCGCGATGGCCTTGGAGGGATCCAAAATGGTTTCCAGCAGCGCCGCCCGTTCGTACTTGCGGCCAATTTGCGCCAAATCGGGCCCCAAGCGGCCTCCCTTGCCGTCCACCGTGTGGCAATTCTTGCACCCGGCCGCGGTGCTTTCGGCAAAGATTCTTCGCCCTCGCTCAGCCTCGCCCGATAACGCCAGTATTTCCTCCGGCTTGATCGACGCGCCCAGGCGGGTGGGACGCTGGTCTTCGGGTATGAAACGTTCGTATAGCGACCGCACGTTGGCGTCGGGGTGCGCCGTGGCCTTGGTCAGGGCTTCGGCACGCCGTTGGACCGGCAGTTTGTCCTGGTCGATCCAGCGCAGAACAAGAAGCGCACCGCCGGTGGTCTCCAGCAGTCGCGCCAGGGCCGCTTGTTGCACGTTGGCCGTCGCGGGGCCCGACGCCAAAAGGTCGCCAAGCACCGCTGCATCCTGTAAGTCGGCCAGCGCTTGGGCCGCGGCGAGCTGAAGTTCGGCCGGATGATGATCGGCCGTCAGCGGCAATACACGCCGACTTATTCCGTCGGGCCGCAGCAGCGACAACACGCCGAGCGCTCGACAGCGCACGTCGACGCTTCCGGCGGCATCCAACGCAAGGCCTTCGATGGGTGCGGCAAATCGTCGCCAGCCGTGCTGAGCAGTGAGGTCTAGTGCCGCAAGTTGCCCGTCACGATCTGTCCCGGTCAGCAGTGCCGACAGCGACGACACGAACTGTTTTTCGCGAGACAGCTCGCGCCACTGGCCGTTCAGGTTTGCTGCCGCAATCTCCCAGGCCACGCGTCGCACCGCTGGGCCGTGGTCCGGGCTGACGGCGGTCTGCCAGGCGAGACTCGCGGCCGAAAGCGACGGAATTCCCGCCAGCTTGTACAGGCTTTCGGTCAACTCGGCGTCGGTCCGTTTGGGACGGCGTTGCAACTCGCCGGCCAATACCTCGACGGCCCTTGGGGGCGCCAGAACCTGCAGCAGCGGCAGCCGCCGGGCGTCCCAGCCCTGCCGCTTTTCCAAGGCCGCCAGCACGCGGGCGCGGCGCTCCGCGTTGTCACCCAGGGCAATGTTCACCGCCTCGACCAGATAGCGGTCGCTGCCGTCGTATTGACTGGCGATTTCCACGATAGCCGCCTCGGCCTCGGCGCTGCCCAGTTGACGCATGGCCAACACGGCCTCGCGGCGCACCTGTGGATCGACGTCGGCATGGGCGGCCAGGATCAGGTCGGCATGTTGCCTCACGCGGCGGCCCAAGATTCGCACCGCCAGGGCGCGAAACTTGGGATCGTCGCTGCCCAATTGTTCGACGACGCTGGGACGGCCGGCAACGCCCAGCCGGTCGAGCAGCCACAGCGCGCGGGCTTTGAGCGTCGGATCGGCCGCCGTGGCCGCCAATTCGCGCAAGGGCTCGATGGCCTCGGCCTTCGCCGCCAGAATTCGTTCGCGTGCCAAGTGGCGGGTCGCCAAATTGGGGCTTGCCAGCGCCGTCAGCGCCGCGGAAAGTTCGGCGTACGGTCCCGGCGCGTCGCGGCGCTCGAGCTTCGTACCCTGCGGCCGGAGCGCAAAGATTCGTCCCTGATTGGGATTGTTGTACGCGTGTCCGCCGACCCCGCCGTCGTACCAGTCGCTCAGCAGCAGGCTTCCGTCGGGCGCGGCGCAGATGTCGCTGGGACGAAAGTAGTCGTCGCCGTGGCTGGTGACGACCACCCGCGATTGCCCCTGCATGCCGAATCCGTCGGGCTGGTGCGGATAGACCCGCACCTCGCGCGGGCCGGGATCGCAGTGCCAGGCGACGTTGTTCAACGCGTCGCCAAACGCGCCCCCTTCGTAGTAGCACAGGCCGCACGGCGAACCGAACCCGGTGACAATGGTGGCCGGCACGTGGCCGGGAATATGGCCGCGGAAGTGCCAGCTCTCGGCCAGCGGCGTTCCCTGCGGCACGCGATGGGGCGGTCCGCCGAACCAGCCATAATCTCCCCCCGGCATGATCCAGCAAATCCGGGCGCTTTGGTTGCCGTCGTTGTCGTTGTCGCTGAGGATCGCCTCGCCGAAAGAGCTGACACCCACTTCGTAAGGATTGCGGAAATTTTGTGCGACCAGTTCGAGCCGCGTGCCGTCGAGTTCGCCGCGGAGCAGGCCGCCCCACTTGAATTTGACGTGCGAACCATCATTGCCTTGGACGTCGAACCCACCGTCGCCGTGCGACATCCACCATTTGTGATCCGGTCCCAGGACCAGACTGTGCGCGCCGTGGTCGTGGTTATAGCCACCGAAGCCGGTGAGCAACTTTTGCGGAGGGCCGTCGGCACGGAGGTCGTTGTTTTGGTCCTCGTACACCCACAGGTCGGGACTGGTGGCCACGTACACCTTGGGCCAGGCCACGCAGATGCTCATGGGGTTGTACACGCCGTCGGCAAACACGGTGGACTTGTCGGCCCGACCGTCGCCGTCGGTGTCTTCCAAGACCTTGATCCGATCGCGCGGCGGCTCATTAGCGAACTTTCGATAGAACTCAATCTCGGCGACCCAAACGCGGCCGTGCGTATCGACGTCGATGGCCGCCGGATTGGTCACCAGCGGCTCGGCCGCGAACAGCGAGATTTCAATTCCCTCGGCCGCCCGCAGGCACGCCAACTCCTGCTCGGGCGATTGCTGAGCATGGGCGGTGAGGCAAGGCAGGGTGCAGAGCACCAAAACGGCAAAGTTAGTCGTGAGAAGCGCAGCGGATCGTGTCATGGAGGGTTGGTGGGTGGACATTGGTTGGATTTTGATTCAACACCGAATTGGCGTTGATAATAACCAACCTCTCTGCCCTTCGGCCACTTCCTCATGCAGCCGCAGACCAATTCGAATGGCGGCCAGGAGGCACGGGCAGTGGGGCGTCCGCTAGCGATTCTCCCCCAGCCGGGAGCGCCTCACAAGGATTTACGTGGCTTTCACGTCTGCCGCCGGAACGCCGCGGTCCGAACCATTGCCGTTGCGCTGGCCGAACGCGAGAGGGTACGGGGTCTGGCCGCAGCGGTGCGTTTCGACATTTTCCACGCAAACCAAGATTGCCGGATGGTGAAAAAAATCGCGGCGTAGCAGCCGCATGATTTCGCCGGCGGCGCCAGAGTCGGCGATGATTTCTAGTCTGGCGACCGGCGTCTCGGTCGACCCGGTTTCGGCGGCGAACGACGGGCCGCCGCGCAGGCCGGTGGTCACCACGTAATCGGCCCCTTCCACGGCTTGAATCGCCTGCTCCACTCGACGCGCCACCTCCTCGCCGGCAACTAGTGTGATCCGTTTGTCCCAGGCTTGGACGCGCTTGCGAGCTGCCCGTTCGTGTTCGGCCATGGGCTGATGCCGTTCCAGCCCGGCGATCGTCAGCCGCAGCCCTTCGTGAGAAAAGTCCTGTTCGAGTTCGTGCAGTTTGTCCATCACGTTGTGGTCGACCAAGACGGTCTGCGACAGGTCGACCACCACGTTCTGCCGCTGAACCATGCCCAGATATTCGAGCTGTCGGCGGAACGGGATCCAATTGCTGAATACGGCCGAGCGATGGACGTGCACCACGCAGGTGTTGTCATCCAGCGTTTCGACGTCCAGAAGCGCCTGAAACATGGACGAAAACGGGACGCCGTTGAGGGCGTGAATCACGATCTTGAGAATGATTCCTATGGCGATTCCGACCAACAGGTCGGTGGCCAACACGGCGGTCAACGTGACCACAAAAATCAACAGTTGCTCGCGACCCACGCGATACATCTGCACGAACTCGCCGGGGTGCGCCAGGCGGTAGCCGGTGTAGACCAACATGCCGGCCAGGGCCGCCAGCGGAATGCGGTGCAAGGCCACGGGAATCAGCGCCACGCAGAGCAGTAGGAACACGGCGTGCCAGAAATTGGCCAACCGCGTCCTGGCGCCGTTGTCGATGTTGGCCTTGCTGCGGACGATTTCGGAGATCATCGGCAGTCCGCCAACCATCGCGGCGCACAGGTTGGCCGTCCCCACCGCCAAAACATCGCGGTCCAAGTCGGTTTTCCGCTTCCACGGATCGAGCATGTCGATCGCCTTGGCGCTCAGCAGCGACTCGAGCGTCCCGATGGCGAAGAATAGAAACACCCACTTCCAGGCCATGGGATGCCGCAGGGCCGAGAAATCGGGGGTGGTCACGTAGTCGAACATGCCGAACGGCCGGTCCGGCATCGCCACCAGGAAATTCTCCCCGAGTTGATACTTGTGACCTTGGACCTGAAAAGTGTGCTCGTGGGTCAGGTCGAACCGGATTCCCAAAGGAATCGTAACGGCCAACACGATGATGGCCGCGGGTACTCGTTTCAGCGGCTGAAAACGTCTTGCCAACAGCGGCCACACAAACATGATCAGTACGCTGGTGGCGCCGATGCAGGCGATGGCGGGGTTCGCCGCGGCGATGAAGTGCGGGATATGTGAAAGCAATTCCAGCGGCTCGCCCTTGGCCTCGACCCCCAAGGCCACGGGAATCTGTTTGGAGATGATGATCACACCGATTGCGGCCAACATTCCGTGCACAGCCGCCATGGGAAAAAACTCCCCCAAGACACCTGCCCGCAGTACGCCAAATCCGATCTGCAACAGTGCCGCCACCACCGCCACGGCCAAAGCCGCCCGATAGGCGTCCATGTCGGCCTGGCTAAAACCCTTAAACATGCCGTCGCCGCCGAACTCGGAGACGCAGCCCAACACGATCACAATCAGGCCCGCCGCCGGGCCCTTGATGGTCAGTTCGGAATTACTCACCCAACTGGTGACCAATCCCCCGATAATGGCGGTAAAGATGCCGGCGATGGGTGGAAACCCGCTGGCGACTGAGATGCCCAGGCACAGCGGCAACGCGATCAGAAAAACCAAGAAACCCGACATTGCATCGTCGCGTAGGTAGCGACGAAACCCTTGAATGTCGCCGACGGGTGCGGCGCTGGGGGGGGTCGATGTTGCGTTCCGTTGCATGTGGGCATCGTCCTACGGGAGC
>CAYWTU010000151.1:0-7922 GCA_964461275.1 uncultured Pirellulales bacterium
GATCGCGTCCAGCACTCCCCCCGGCTCGAAGAACGGAATGAACGCATGCTTGGCTCCGCACATCGTTACGCCGAACGTGCCCGAAATATCCGCTAAATGGAACATCGGAGCGCTGTGCAGGTAGACGTCGCTCTTGAGCAGCCGATTGACCATGAGGCCGTTGGCGGTGTTGGCCATCAGGCTGTCGTGCGTGAGCATGACCCCTTTGGCCCGGCCGGTGGTGCCGCCGGTGTAAAAGATGCCCGCCGTGTCGTCGCCGTTGCGCCCCGCGTCGTCAACCTCGGGGCTGCCGGCAACCAGTTCTTCGTAGCCGGTCAGTCCTTCTGGCGCTGGACCGGACGAGGCAAAAACGGTGTACTTGACGTTGGGAATTTTTCCGGCAAATGCCGGCAGCATCATTGAAAAGGTGTCGTCGACAACAAGCACCTTAACCTCAGCCTCGACAATTTGGTGGATTAATTCAGGCGGCGCCAGACGAATGTTGAGCGGCACAATCACGCCGCCGGCCCAGAGCGTGGCGTAAAACGTTTCCAAATAGCGAAACCCGTTGAGCGACAGAATGGCCACTTTGTCGTCGTTGCGGACGCCGAGTTGCCGAAGGCCGCCGGCCAACTTGTGGACGCGGCCGGCGAATTGATTCCAGGTCTGCCGCTGGTCGCCATCGAGCGTGGCGGTCTCGTTGCCGAACAAGAGCGTGGCGCGATTGAGCGTGTGAGTTAGGTGCATGGAACCGCCTGGGCCGGGATGAGTTGGAACAGGTGCATCGGGCTACGGTTCGCCCGATGAGTGACGGGTTGGATTGTCCCAGACCAATGGCGCAGGTCAAGCGCGAAGGCGGTTGGTAGTCTGTAGATAAGGTACCCTCACCCCTTTGAAGCTAGCACGACGGCATCGGCATTGTAGCGGAACGGCGCGAGCCGTCCGGTCGTTTGTCGGTCTGGTTGTTCGGCCGGAGCGCTTGCTCGCTTCCGCTACTTTGCCAATGCAATCGTGCTATGTAGACCCGCAGAAATCGTTATGTCGTCTAACGCGTCTGACCCCCGGTCACTGACCGGGAGCTAAGAAATGCATTCGCTCAATTCTCAAGACGGGACCACCTGGCTACAAACTGGTGGGAGTACCTGACCTACGAATGGCCGCTGTGCCCATGGCCGTCGCGTTTCCCCAGCCAGAAGGCCCAAGCTGTCAGCAGCGCTGCCATGGCGACGTAGGCCACGGCGAAGTCATGCGGCGTTTGTCCCACCGCGACGTTCGGCAACTGGGGCAGGCGCCAAGGGACGACCAGCGGACTGCCGGGCAGCGGCGAGTGGATTACGCCGAACAGGCTGCATGCGGCCGCGATCGTGCACAGCGCCGCGGCGCGATACAGGCGGCGATCGATAAGCGCCGCCAGCATCGCCGCCCACAGCATGCTGGTGATGATGAACCCGCCTGATAGGGCCCGCAGCGCTTGCAGTTGCGTCCCCAGCGGCGGACCGAGCTGGTCGAGCGACCTGTCCGCCTGACCGAGCAGGTTGTCGGCAAAGATCATCACCAAGTAGGCCATGGCCGGCACGCAGGCCAAGACCACGGCTGGGTAGTGTTGCCTGGGCGTGGCGTGAAAACTTTGCGAGGTAATTTCCAGGCCGACGAAGATCAAGATCGGCAACAGCGCCTCGCGCGGCAGCCAAGCGTACAGCGGTGCGAAATAGCCGAACACGCCTGCGCCGCCGATGAACAACGCCGTGGCCAAGGTATACGCGGCCCTGCCCCCCATCGCTTTGTACGCCGGGTGGCCGATGTAGGGCGTGGTCTGGATCACGCCGCCGCACAGGCCGGCCACCAACGTGGCCAGCGCTTCGACCGCCACTACTTGGCCCGTGTCGTACTCGTCGCCCACGGCCGCAGCGCTCTCGGTGCAATCGATGCCCCCGACCACCGTGGCCAAGGCAAAGGGAATCACCACCGGCAAATATTGCAGCGAGTATTGAAAGCTATCGAGCCAGCCGAGCGAGATGACCGGCAAGGTCAAGCCAAGATGTGCGTCGAACGACGGACCGTGTGCCGTCGGAGTCAATCCCGCAGCATTCATTGCTAGATGCACCGCCGTTCCCACTACGAGCGCTCCCAGGGCGCCGGGAATGTTCCAAGGCAACGGAACTCGTGCCACCAGGGTGGTCAAAATAACGGCCAACGCGGTGAACCCCACGACCGGTTGGGCCGCAAGATCGAGCAGCGGCAGGAAACTAATCAGTACAAGGGCTATCGCGGCCAGGGAACCCAACAGGCCGGCCCGAGGGATATTGCGGCGAACCCAACCACTGGCCATTGCGCAGGCCAGCTTGATTACGCCGCTTACCATGATGGCGCAGACCCCCACTTGCCAGGCCCGGAGACAGGCGTCATGCGTGACAAGTTGGGCGTTTTTGGCGTCTAAGTAAGCGGGGCCAACCACGAAGAACACCATGCCAAAGGTGCTGGGGGTATCCAGACCGAGGGGCATGGCGGTCACGTCGGTTCGGCCGGTCCGCTTTGCCAGTGAGAAAGCCATCCAGGTAAAGCAGAGATCCCCCACCAGGACCCCCAGGGCCGTACCCGGAATCATGTACGAAATCGCAAAATTTGCATCAAATTGATACGCGCTGGCCAACAGGCTCACAAACAAGACCATGTCGGCCAAATTGTCCAACATCAGCCCGAAGAAAGCACTTACGTCGCCAGCGGCAACCCAACGATAGCCTTTCATTTGGTGAACATCAGGACAGGCACGGAAGTTGCAATGGTAGGAGTCGTGAGTTTAGGACGACCGGTTTGGGTCTGTCAAATTGACAGCCCTTGGTGACAGAACCCAACCACCGGTGCCCGGCCGTGGGCCACGCGGCTGAAAAGTGGGTAAAAAGGAGGCGGCGCGAGGATTTGGCCAAGCCACCCTTGGGAGTTTTTTCACAAACTTGGCCGAACCCGAAGCTGTCCGCCACGTAAGAGAAGATGACGACGACCTTGGACGTGGAAGTTGGTTTGGAGCACGAATCGCAGCGGGACCACGGTTTGGCCGCCCCTGTTTCGGACGAAGCCTTGATGTTGGCTTACCGAGACCGGGCCGATCGCCGAGCGTTTGAGGAGTTGGTTCACCGCTACGAACGGGATTTGTACAGCTATTTGAGCCGGTACATCGGCAACCCTACCCTGGCGGAAGACGCCTTTCAGGCGACGTTCTTACAGGTGCATCTGAAGTGCCGGAATTTTGACGCCGAACGGAAGTTTCGCCCGTGGCTGTACACGATTGCCACCAATCAGGCGATCGACATCCAGCGGCGGAATAAGCGACACAAGATTGTAAGTTTGGATCATCGCCCGGCGGCGGGCGATGGGCAGGACATGGGCGCGTTGCTGGACCTGGTGGCCAGCGACGAGGCCGCCCCGTCGGCCGAAATGGACGAGGCCGAACGAAGGAGTTGGATTCGCGGGGCGGTGGCGGCGTTGCCCGACCAGCTCAAGGCGACGGTGAATTTGGTGTATTACCAGGGCATGAAGTATCGCGATGCGGCCGAAGTATTGCATGTGCCGGTAGGCACGGTCAAAAGTCGGCTGCACGCAGCCCTGTTTAAGTTGACCGAGGCATGGCGTCGCGCTGAGGCGCAGGGAGCCAGTTGAGTTTATGCGAGACAATCTATTGGGGTTCGTTGTGGGGGCGCTGGAGCCGGACGAGCACGAGGCCGTGCGGCGACACCTGGAAGAGAACCCACACGACGAGGCCGTATTGAAACGGCTGGAGCGTTGTTTAGAACCGCTGGCCGTCGACCGCGAGCCACATTCTCCGCCGCCGGGCCTGGCGGCGCGAACGCTGGCTTTGGTGCCGGCGTCGAGCCTGACGCCCGGCGCCTTGGACACACCCAGCGGCGTCGGGGCGTGGCAGTGGCACGAAGTGTTTTTGGCGGCGTGCATCGTTTGCGCAGCGGCGCTGCTGTTTGTACCGGCGATCAACCACAATCGGTTCGAAGCCCGAATTGCCGGTTGTCAGAACAACTTGCGGGCCATCGGCCAGGCGCTGGTCGCCTATAGCGAACACCAAGCGGGTTTTTTCCCGTTCGTGCCGCCGCAGGGAAAAATGGCGGTGGCCGGAATTTACGCGCCGGTGTTGCGCGAGACCGGCTTCCTAGCAGAGCCGCGCCACGTCGTTTGTCCGGAGCAGCGACGGCAGAAATACAAGTCGACCGATCTGCCCACGCTGGCGGCGCTATTGGGCGCCTCGCCCGAGACACTCAAGGCGATTCAGGCCCGTGCGGGAGGGACGTATGGCTACACGTTCGGCCACGTCGTTGCAGGGCGCTATCAGGGAACGAAAAACCAAAACCGCGGCAACTTCGCGCTGATGGCCGACATGCCGTGCGACAAATATCGCGATCTGCACAGCGCCAACCACAAAGGCGGCGGGCAGAACGTGTTGTTTGAGGACGGGCACGTGCGCTTCGTCAAATCGTGCCGCACTGCCGGCGTCGGCGACGACTTCTTTCACAACGACCGCGGCCATGTGGCGTTGGGCCTGCACGCCGACGATTCGGTGATCGCCGCCAGTTGCCAATCTCCCAAGGTGCCGCTGGTGTTCGTGGGCGGCGAGCGGTAGGGGTGCGGCTGGTCTCCTCTTCGTCGCTATTCCGTCGGCCGTGTCGCATCGTCGGCAGAACCGGAACGATCGGCGCACGTGCCAAATCGACGCTGCGGCGACTGGCTTTTGACCGCCGGCCGGGTGGTTTTCTGACCTACGGTTTCAAGTAACCGTACCCAATCGGGCCGGGGAACCCGGGCATCGCGTAGCCGTTGAATCATGTCGCGCATGGAACCTCCTGCCAACGATGCGCAGGCGACTCGCCATTTGCTGGCGAGTGCGCCTGTGGTTTTGTCCGATGGCACGTCGGCCGACCGCCCTGACGAATCCATGCGTCGGTCGACGGTCTGCGCCGCGGACATCCAAATGGATGACCTGACCGGGCGCTGCCTGGGGCCGTACGACCTGGGGCTCACGATCGGCGGAGGCGGCATGGGCAAGGTCTTCCGCGCCTGGCATCGTGATTTGGAACGGGCTCTGGCCGTCAAGTTCGTCGCGTCGGACATCGCCAGCCATCCGGACGCCTTACGGCGATTCGATATGGAGCGTCGGGCGCTGGGCAAGCTACAGCATCGGCATATCGTCAATGCCGTCGATGCAGGAAGCGTGGGCGGGCTGTTGTATCTGGTGACCGAGTTGGTTGAGGGTGAGGACTTCGCGCGGCTCGTCGAGCGACGTGGGCCGCTTCCGGTACGGGAGGCGTGTGAACTGGCACGGCAGGCGGCCTTGGGGCTGGCGCATTCTCACGCGGCCGGACTCGTGCATCGAGACGTCAAACCGTCAAACCTGATCGTTGACCGATCAGGCACGGTGAAGATTCTGGACTTCGGATTGGTGCAAACGAGTCAGGCTCTACCGGGTCCGACGCAAGCTGGCGCCGCGCTGGGGACTTGGGATTTCATGGCCCCCGAGCAGGCGCACGACGCTCGACAGGTCGATCACCGCTGCGACCTGTACTCGCTGGGTTGTACGCTACTGTACCTATTGAGCGGGCGCGTGCCGTTTGGCGATGGGCAGTACAGCAGTCCCGCCGCCAAGGTCAAAGGACATTTGTTCGACACGCCGCCGTGGTTGAACTCTCCACCGGCCGACGTGCCGACGAAACTGATCGCAGTGCTCCGCACGCTGCTCGAAAAGTCGCCCGAGCATCGATTCACAACCGCCCAAGCGACGGCCGATGCGCTGGCGCCGTTCGCGGCTGAAGAAGCAGGCTCGATGCAGCCACCCGGGGTGACGATACCAACGACGAGACGGCAACTCGCGATGTTCTCCGCAGCAGGCGCGTGCCTGATTGCGTTGGCTGGCGGGCGAACGTTTTTCTCACCGGCCGCCCAGGCGCCGAGCGACCAGGCCGATGCGCAGGTCGTAGTCCCGGCGACGATAACGGCGCAGTCCGCAACGTGGACAGCGCCAACGGCGTTGTCGCACGACAACGGGCCGGTAACTGGAGCCGCGCAGCCGAGCAAAAGCGCGGCGCCACCGCGGTACGCCATCGGCGCCGCGAATGCGACGAGCCGTAAGGCCAAAGCGTCGGAGCCGCCTGAGGACTCATCGCCTCGCTCGGGGGCGCAACCATGAGCACCCCCATCACCTCTGAAACTTTCGCGACTCGCTTCTCGGCGTCGTGCGGCGTTTTGCGTTTGGATGAAACAGGCACGTGCCTGTTGGTTCGAATTCATCCAGTTTCCGGAGTCGAGCCGCCGGTGGAACTGGGCCCGACGCCGATGCTGGTCGGTCGCGACGGGCCGTGTGGCCTGACGCTGTGTGACGACTCGGTATCGAGGCGACACGCCGTGCTGGAGCCGCTCGAAGGCGGACACCGCGTGACCGATCTGGGCAGCACGAACGGAACTTACGTCAATGAGCGGCGCGTTGCTCTTTCGCAATCGTTGCAGCCCGGCGACCGCGTCCGCTTTGGCAACCAGATTTTCAAATACCTTGGCTCCGAAGGGGTCGAGGCACAGTATCACGAGGTGGTCTTCAAGCTGATGACCACCGACGGGCTAACCGGCGTACACAACAAGCGTTACTTGCTGGAAGCGCTCCAGCGCGAGCTGCATCAGTCGCGTCGCACAAAAACACACCTAGCCGTGATGATGCTCGACTTGGACAAGTTCAAGTCGATCAACGACGCCCACGGACATTTGGCCGGCGACGCGGTGCTGGTCGAGTTCGCTCAGCGAGCCCAGAGCGTGCTTCGCAGCGGCGACCTGTTGGCCCGTTACGGTGGCGAGGAGTTCGCCATGCTGCTGTCGCGCACCGAATTGGACGAGGCGGTCCAAATCGCCGAGCGAGTCCGGCAACTGACCGCGGCCACGCCCGTTCGATTCGAGCGGCACAACATACCGATCACCGTCAGCATCGGCGTCAGCTGCCAATCATTCGAGTCCGATCCATCACCCGCCGATCTCCTGGCCGTTGCGGACCAGTGTCTGTACGCAGCCAAGAACGCGGGACGAAATCAAGTGCTATTCTAACGAGGGCAATGGCCATGAGTGTTTCGACCGGTCTGAAACAAGTTCTCGGCGTCATCGCGTTGTGTCCGTGGGCGCCGTATGCCCAAGCGGAGTTTACGCCCATCGCCGGGTTCAACGAACAACTGTTCCCGGCGTACCTGATTGCGACCGCCAGCGTGCGGCCGGACGGGGCGGCCGCCGACGCGAGCCGTCTGGGCGATCCGACCGGTTTGCTGGGCGTGGAAATTGTTTCACCTGGCAAGGACACGCCCGTGAAAGTGACGCTGGAGTGCGACGCCTTCTTCAAGGAAAGCGTGTTTTCGGGCGTGCTGCCCGAGGCGGGGGCCACGTATCGCGTAACTCCCAAAGTGAAGTATCACTTTGAGCGTCTGGCGCAGTGCGAACAATCGCGGCCTGTGAGCGTGACGTTTCGCGTTCGCGTTGGCAAACAGCCGGAGGAAGAGCAAACCGTGACGTGCACCATGCGGTCGATCAACGATTGTCCCTTCGCGTTTCAAGACGGCGAAGAAGTGGTCGACTCGAGCTTCGCCTTCGCCGCCTACGTGAACGAGCAGCATCCGTTCGTTGATAAACTGCTCCGCGAGGCGCTCGACCGCGCCGTCGTCAAGAGCTTCCAAGGCTATCAGGCGGGAACACCCGAAGACGTGATCCGACAGGCCTACGCCATCTGGGATCTGTTGGTCGCCCGTGACATCCGCTACAGCAGCATCACCACGACGGCCGTCGACTCGCAGACGGTGGCCTGTCAGCACGTGCGGTTGATCGAGGATTCGATCAACAACTCGCAGGCTAACTGCGTAGACGGCTCCGTGTTGTGGGTCTCGCTGCTGCGCAAGATCGGTATCGACGGCTTTCTGGTG
>CAYWTU010000152.1:0-7897 GCA_964461275.1 uncultured Pirellulales bacterium
GAGGACTCCAAAACGGGCGTCTTGCGGCAGCTATCCGAACCATTATAGGCCCCCACCGAGCCGTTGAGGAGTCGGGGCTAGCGGCTAGTTGTCGATCGCCATCTGGAGCGGCTTCACAACCACGCTGCCGTTATGCGAAGAAAGGTCTAGTTTCTTACCCCCCATACCCAACCGGCCGCTCAGCCAGTTGCGCCCTTTCTTTTCGTCAGCCAACGTCAGCCCCTCGGCCGATGCCCGGCCATTCTGCGTGTTCAGCGTCAATTCGGCCGAAGCGTCTGGCCCCACTTCAACGCTCACCGAACCATTGTGAGTGCTGATCTCACCTGACAGTTCCAGTGAACTGGTCAGGTAGGCTGTCACAGCGCCGTTATGAGTGGCCAGATTCACATGCTCGGCGGCCGTTCGGACGTCGACCTCGCCGTTGTGGGTCGTGGCAGACAGTTTTTCCCGCGAGACGTCATCGGCGCGGATGGGCCCGTTGTGCGTTTCCAAGCGGCAGTCGGCCAAAATGCCCTCGACATGGACGCCGCCGTTATGCGTCTCGACTTCCAGTTTCAGGGTCGGCGGCATATGGACTTCATAGGAGACAACGGCGCTGGGCCGTTCGGGCTTGGTGAGCCATTTCCAACGAACCTGACGTTGGCCAGCGTCGTCCTTGGCAAGTTCGTCGAAAACCTCGATTTGACTCAGCATTTCCTGGGCATCGTCTTCGCTGGCGCCACCCACACGAACGTTGACTAATACCTCGATCGAATCGTCGCTGGTGACTGCAGGAAACACCCGAACTTCGCCAGAATGGGTGAACAGCGCCAACGAACTCAGGCCCTTGCCATTCAGGTGCAACTCCCGCTGCTCCTCGACCCAAACCATAGGCCCGTTGCAGCCGCCGCCAATGACAAACGCCATCGCGACCGCCAACAGCGCTGTTCCGGGAAGGGCGCTACATCGTGTTCGGCACATGTTCGAAGTCTCCTTCACGCGGCGCAAAAATGGTCCGGCCCAGCCGCGTCCAACTGTGCTGCGGCCGGGATGTCTACAGGCCCCACCAGCTATACTTCGTATCGCACCCCGACATATTGGCCTCGTTTTCGCACGCTACCGCAACTTTGGCCAGCAACAGATCTCCAGGGCCCGACGAGAAATGAATATACCCCCAGGCCCCCCGGTCGTACTCAGTCGCCAGCAGACCCGCCGCGTGGATGAGCTGGCTGCGGCCCAGCTTGGCATGTCGAGCCTGGTGCTCATGGAAAACGCCGGCCGGGGCGTCGCGGATGTGCTTTCGTCGCTGGGGATCGCCGGACCGGTGGTGATCGCCTGCGGGAAGGGAAACAACGGGGGCGACGGTTTCGTCGTGGCTCGCCATTTGATCAATCGGGGCCACGCTGTCCGCACGCTGATCTGGGCCGATCCGACGCAACTGACTGGCGACGCGGCGGCTAACTACAGCATCCTGTGGCGTTCTGGCATACCTGTCAAAGAGATGCTGGACCCCGCCCACGCCGCCTTATTGGCGAGCGACTTGGAGGGCGCCGACTGGCTAGTCGATGCGCTGCTAGGTACGGGCGCTCAGGGTGAGCCGCGCGCCCCTTATGACGAGGCGATCGACGCCATCAACGCGGCGCCCGGCCGCAAGCTGGCAATCGACCTGCCCAGCGGCCTGGATTGCGACACTGGTGTTGCCGCCCGCCACACAATTCGCGCTGACCACACCTGTACGTTCGTGGCTTATAAACCCGGTTTGCTGGTTCCCGGCGCCGAGCGATTCGTGGGACAAGTCCACGTCGTGGACATCGGCGTGCCACGGGCGCTAATCGACCAAGTCGGCGCGCAACGCTAATCATCGTGCGGCATCGTGTTTCCGCAGCGAAACTAACCGCGTCGCCGCCGATATTGCATCGCCAGCGCCAACGTTCCCAGCGCCGACCAGATGGCCAAACTCGCGGGCTCAGGCACAACGTTCACTTGGAACGACACGCTGTGAATCGCCCCAGCCAGATCACGCACGTTGGCCCAAGCGGTGTAGGTTCCCAAGCCGCCGAACAACGAAATCAACTGCGACAGACTCAATGTGCCGTTGAGCGTGCCGGGCGTGGTCTGCGTGGCGCCGGTCGTCCCCACCAGAAACCCGTTCCCCACCTGAGCGGCGCTGGTCGCCTGCGTGAGGTCGAACTCGAAGATCAGATTCTCAAACGATGAAACCAGGCCGTTGGCCGCCAAGTCCGCGTCGCCGAATGCACCGTTGAACGTAATGCCGTAATTCGGTGCCGGCGTCGTCGTGACGCTGTTAACCGCCGGACCGGAGTTGGTGTAGCTGAGGTTTGCCCCATCGGCGGCTGTCGCCCCGTCCAAGTCGGTGACGGTCAGGTTCACCGTGTTGGTCGACGTGGTGTTGGAAAGTCCGCTTTGAGCCAGCGTCATGGTCGGGCTGGCGCCGGACAGGGTGGGACCGCCGGTCACCTGCCAACTGTAGCCGAGCAGGCCCGAGGTGGTTTCCGCGTCACTCGTACCCGCGGAGCTAAGTGTCTGGCTCAACTGGCTGGCGCTGAACGCATATGCCCCGTTGGCCTCGGCCGTGGGCGCGTTCTGATTGCCCGAAAAACTCCAGGTTTTGATGTCGTGGTTTTCAGTGGCCCCGCCGGTACGGCCGCCGAAACCGACATAGGCGCTGCCGGTGTTCGAGACCAATCCGTTGCCCGCGCCCAGCGTGACGGCGACGTTGGAGATTACCTGTACACCGTTGATGTACACGTCCAAATCACCCGGCGCGTAGGCGACGCGCGCGGTGTACGTACCGGAGTCGCTCATATTTACGGCCCCGACGCCGGAGTTCATGTCGCGAGTGGCAATGTCGGCGCCATTGGAGAAAACGCGGATGAAGTTGTCGCTGGGCTCACTGCCGCCGTTGTTCCAGGTGTCGAATGCCACGGTCAGGCTGCCGGCGACTCCAGGGCCGTTTTCGCCTACGTTGATGCTCGACCCGAGGTTATGGACGTTGAACGAAAACCCATCCGCCCCACCGCCGCCCGGGAATGAAATCTGGAACGTGAACGTCGTGTCGAAGCTCTGGCTGACGTTGCTAATGCTGTTCCGCCACCCGGACCCTTGCTGGCCACCGCTCGAAAACGTCAACCGCAGCCGTTGGTCGGTGAACCCACCCCCCAAGTCGTCGGTAATTACCGCATTGCCGACCAACTGCATTCCTGGCGGCGTGCTGCCATTGGCGTAATCGTCGAAGTTGTACGAAAAATTGGTCGCGGCCTGGGCGGCCGAAGCCATTCCCAATGCCATCGCGAATGTCCAAAGCCGAGCCGGTATGCGCCTGGAACAGAACATGCTTGAATCTCCCGAAAACAGCACAGTCGTCCCGCAGGACGCCCCCTATCAGACGTCGCTATTGTAGTGACAGGCCGCAGACTTGTCATAGGCGACCTGAAAGGTCGTTGAATCGTTTCACGCCCCCCAGGGAATGTCTACTCAGCGGCTGCCCGTTGTCGCTTGAATTTGCCGTTCGAGCTGCTCGATCCGGGCTTCCAGGTCGGCAATCCGGGCCTCGAGCTGCAGCACCCGCTGGTCCGGGGGCATGATCGGGCCGCTCGGTCCCGTCCCACCGCCAAATCCGAAGGGCCCGGGCATTGCCTGTCCGCCGCCAGGCCCCGATTGGTAGTCTTTCAGCGTTACCCGCGTCGTTTCCCGCTGTCCCCGGACGAAGTAGTCAATCTCCAGCGTCTTACCTGCTCCCGCTTGGGCCACAAATCGCGCCAGATCGGCCGGGCCGGTCACCGGATTGCCGTCGACCGCCACCACGACCGCGTCAATCGGAATCTGCGCCTCGGCGGCCGGCGAACGACTTTCCACCCGCGTGACGACCGCCCCGTGAGTCACCGGAACGGCCAACGCGCCCCTCAGGGCCTCGTCGAGCGCCACGGTGGTCATGCCCAGCAGCCGCCTTCGCGGCGCGGCAGCCGCGTCGCCCGTGGGCTCAGGCGGAATCGGTCCGAAGTTCTGAAATCGGCGTTGTTCGGGCGGAGGACGATGGCCCAATTTCACCGTCAATTCGATCAGTTGCCCGTCGCGCTCGACCTCGAACTTCACCTCCTGATCAACCTTGGCGTGTTGCAACAACGCAGCCATGTCCGCCAAAGTTTTCACCTCGGTGCCGTCAATTCGCACAATCAAATCGCCCTCTTGCAATCCGCCCTGCGCCGCCGGCGCACCGGCCAAGGCCTCAATCACCCGAATGCCGCGGTCCATATCCAGCCGGTCGTCCGCCACAATGCCCAAATAACCCGGCTCTGGAACGACTGCGTCCTCCGGCATGGGGGCCAACTGACTGGGCCGTTTGGCGGGCGACGGCTGGGCCAGCGCGGGGCCAAGGCCAAGCGCCAAGTTCAGCAGCAAGACGATCAGCAACACTGCGGCGGGTGATGACATGGGAAATGCCCTTGTAGCAGATTCAACGACCCTGCCCGTATTATAACCGGCCAAGGCGACGGCAACTTTGCCGCAAGCTTGGCGGCCATTTTCCATGACAGGGCCAATGCATCCACCCGAATTCCTCCCTGGCGTACAGATCGGACGCTGCCCGGCGAACTTGCGCCGCACTGCGCTCGAATTGCTTCATGCCGATGCGGCGGCAGAAACACGCGAGCGGCACATAGCCGACACGTTGTCCGAGATCGAGTCGTTAGAAGCGGGCGGCCGCGGTACGCTACTGGCCGCCGTACGAAACGCGACGGTCGTCGGAGCGGCACTGGGACTGGTCCAACCTGGCCGTTCGGCCGTCGTTCAGTCTCCGCAGTTGATTGCCGGCGAGCGCGAGCCGGTAGCCGATTCCCTGTTGCAGCAATTGGATGAGTGGTTCGATGGCCGCGGCATCCGCGTGGCCCAGGCGCTGGTGGACCCGCTCGACCTGTTGAGCGGCGATCGACTCCAACGCGGCGGGTATCAACAGGCGTGCACGCTTTGTTACCTGGTGTGCGGCCCGGAGCATTTTCCCGGGGCCGCGCCGGCCGGGCCGCTCGAATTTGCTCCCTGGCGGCCAGCCGACGACGAGCGTCTGGCGCACGTGATCGAAGCGACCTACGAACAAACCAAAGACTGCCCAAGTCTCAACGGCGTGCGCACGACGACCGACGTGCTGGCCGGGTATCGAGCCACGCCGGCTGGCGCCAACGGGCCATGGTTCGTCGCCAAATCGGGCGCGGAAATTGTGGGCTGCCTATTTTTGGCCGATCATCACCAGACCGATCAATACGAACTGATGTACATGGGCGTTGTGCAGCGCTGTCGTGGCCGAGGCTATGGGCGCTGGCTGGTTGCCGAAGCGCAGTGGGCCACGCAGCGTGCGAATCGATCGCAACTGGTGCTTGGAGTCGACGCTCAGAACGAGCCCGCTCGCGAAATATACGCCTCGCACGGTTTTCGCGTGTTTTCGCAGCGCCTGGTGTATCTCCGCATAGCGCCGCTCTAACCGGCGCAGGTTGACAAAGTTGAACGCGCGACATGTTTTCCACGCGCTCGCTGTGGCCGCCGATTGCGACTTACGGCGCGGCGCTACAGGCGCATCTCCATGGCCCGCAAGGGTTCTCAGACGGAGGCGGCTGTCGGCGTGAAAAAAATCTTTCCGTGGCGCGAAGAAAACGCTTTGACAGCAACGCTAGCATCTCTACAATCGGCGACTCGACGATAACCATCGGCCCGGCGACGGGCGGCGGCGCAGTCCAGCGGATGACAGGCAAGGCATCGCTTGTTTTCGTTCGCCAGGCGATTCCTCCGCGGCTGGTCGCCCGGCGACGGCATTCACGGCCGTGCTTCTCCGTGATCGGGCAACTCGGCGGCGCGCTAGATGCGCGATTTTCGCCTGGGCTGCGCGCATAAGGTGCAGGAAGTGACCAAGGAAGGTTTCGACAAGGACGTCGCAGCGCTGCGCCAGGTCGTCTCCGACCGCCTGGGCGCCGAACGCGTGCAACTTTGGCTCGGGCCCGACACGGTCTGGTCTCTTGTCGGCGCCGCCGTGCGTATTGGACTCGCGAATCAATCGCAGCTCAATTTTGTCCGCCGTCGCTTTTTGCCGCTGATCATCGCGGCCTGCCGGGAACACCTAGGCCCCGACGCAACGCTGGAGTTGGCGATTGCGGCTGGCAATTGCCAGCCGTCGGCCGCGATCGCAACCGCTATTGCAGCATCCCCCGTCGCCAAGAGTCAGCCGGTTGGCGAAGCCGCTGGCGCCAACGTTGTTCGCGCGATTCGACCGGCATCCGCCGTCGAACGACGCTGGCTGCGTCTACCCGATTTTGTGCCCGGCGCCGTCAATCGGCTGGTTTACAATTCGGCGCGCCTGGCGGCTGAGCAGCCGGGCCGACACTCGCCGTTGTTTTTTTATGGGCCGACGGGCGTGGGCAAGACGCATTTGCTCGAAGGGCTGTGCGAGGCAACGCGGCAGGCCCAGCCGCGGGCCGGCGTGTTGTATCTGACCGCCGAGCAGTTCACGTCGCAGTTCGTAGCTGCCGCAAAGGAAACTGGCCTGCCCAGTTTTCGCCGCAAGTTTCGCGGCATCGACTTGTTGGCCCTGGACGACCTTGCGTTTTTTGAGAACAAGACCAAAACGCTGATCGAGGTCCAGTATCTTTTGTCGACGCTGCTGGGCGAGGGTCGACAATTGGCCTTGGCCGCCGATCGGCCGTTGGCCGAACTGGAATTCTTGGGCCCGGAATTGATGGGCCGGCTGCGCGGCGGCTTGACGCTGCGCGTCGATCCGCCCGACTTTGAAGCGCGGGTGCAGATTTCACGAAACTTGGCCCGGCAGCGCTGCGTCGATTTGCCCGCCGCAACGCACGATTTCATCGCCTCTTTCTTTGTGGACCATGCCCGGTCCATTTCCGGCGCCGTCCATCGCCTCAAGGCGGTGGCCGACCTGCATTCCCAGCCGCTCACCGTTGCCGAGACCGAAGAAGCGTTGGCCGACTTGGTGCGGCACCAGCGGCGCGTCATTCGCCTGGCCGACATCGACCGCGCTGTGTGCGAAGCTTTTGGACTCGAACAGCGGGCGCTGCAAGAGGCGGACAAGAGCAAACGACTGGCGCAGCCGCGGATGTTGGCGATGTTCCTGGCCCGCAAGTACACGCGGGCGGCGCTGGGCGAGATTGGCCGCTACTTCGGCCAGCGCAGCCACAGCAGCGTTATCGGCGCCCAAAAGAAAGTCTCGGCCTGGCTGGCGGACGGGCAATCACTGGCAGTGGCCCATCGACAATGCCCCGCCGAGGAGACGCTACGGCGCATTGAAATCGCGCTGCGCGTGGGCTAAATAGCCCGACACGATCTGGGGAGGCGACATCCCCGTAGCGGCGGCTTGCAGCCGCCGACAATATCCTCGAAGTCATCCGTTCCGATGCCCATGGCCGCGAGGCGACGCCGCTCCGGCGAAATTCCTCCCGGGATCGCGCAGGGCTATTTTGTCGCCAGGTGTTCGCTGCTTTCGCTTCCTGCCGCCGCCTACCGGCGCCTCAGCCAGGTGGAAGCGCCGAGTTGGAACATCATCCGCAGCGCGGCGACCGCTTCTTGACGATTGATCTTCGATTGGCCGCGCTCGCGGTCGGCGAACGTCACTGGCGTCTCGGCGAACGAGCAGCCCAGCTTGGCCAGCAGCCACAGAAGCTCTTCCTGGAACGAATAGCCGCGGGAACGGAGGGCGTCGAAGTCGAGCTGCTTGAGCAGCGACACGCGGTAGCATCGATACGCCCCGCTGCAATCGCGCACGGGCAGCCGCAGCAGCGTCCGCGCCAGGACGTTCACCCCCTGGCTCATCAGGTGGCGCTTGAGCGGCCAGCCATCGATCTTGCCCCCGAGGACGTAGCGCGAGCCAATCATCACATCGACCGGCCCACCGGCGCGCGACATG
>CAYWTU010000153.1:0-7858 GCA_964461275.1 uncultured Pirellulales bacterium
GCGTTTGGATGCCCTGGGCGCCAAAGGGGCCAATGTCGCCGTACCCCAGGTCGTCACAGAACACAATGACGACGTTGGGTCGGGCCGGCGGGGGAGCGGCGGCGGCCAAGGCCGACCACCCCAGAAGCAGCAACACTGTTGGCATCAGTTTCATCGCAGGCACTCCCGAATAGGCGCTGCTCGACCACCGGCAGACAAGTCCTCGTCGTCCGCTGGCCAGGGCTGATCGAGGTTACCGATCGACCTGCTCGGACGCAAATTTTCAGTGCCGCACCGCGAAAAGGAGCTTCGTAGTTCGGGCAAATCGGCCTTCTCCCCAGAGGCGAATATTGCGAGAATTATTGCCGAAAAGCCTTCGGCCTTGGGTCGGCGGCCAGGGATCGACTGTTCCAAACTTTGCTTGCCACGGATGGCCATGCAGCGCCTTCTGCAATTCGCCGGCTACTTGGCTCTTCGCGCCGTGGTGTGCGTGTTGCAGTGTTTGTCGGCCGACGCCTGCCTCGCGCTGTCCGACGCGTTCGCCGTACTGATGTACGACGTGCTGCGGATGAGGCGCCGGCTGATCGAAGAAAACATCAGGGCCGCCTATCCGCAGTGGTCCGAGGCCCGCGTGCGAAGGACGGCCCGCCAGATGTGGCGGCACCTGCTCTTATTGGTGGCCGAGATATCGCAGCTTCCTCGCAAGCTGCACGACACCAACTGGCGCGAACACGTCGCGCTGTTCAACGGGCGCGAGACCGTGCGGGCCCTGCTGGGCCGGCGGCCGGTGATTCTAATCACGGCGCACTTCGGCAACTTTGAGCTGGCGGGCTATGTCATGGGACTGCTCGGCTTTCCCACCTACACCATCGCCCGCACGCTCGACAATCCGTACATCGACCGCTTTGTCAATCAGTTCCGCGCCACTACCGGCCAATACATCATTCCCAAGAAGGGCGGCTACGATCAAATGCTCGACGTGCTGGCTCGGGGAGGCACTCTGGCCTTTCTGGCCGACCAGTACGCCGGAGTCAAAGGTTGTTGGGTTGAGTTCTTTGGCCGCCCCGCTTCCGCGCATAAGGCGATCGGCCTGCTGGCCATGCAGCACGATGCGATCGTGGCAGTGGGCTACGCCCGCCGTACGGACGGTCCGTGGCGGTATGCCAATGGAATGACGCAGGTTGCCGACGTCCGTTCCGGCCAGCCGCAGATGCAGGACGTCCGCCGGTTCACCCAGTGGTATACCACGGAACTGGAAACCATGATTCGCCTGGCGCCGGACCAGTATTGGTGGCTGCACCGCCGCTGGAAAGACCCGCGTGGGGCGTCACAACCGACTAGAAAAGCAGCGTAAACCGCTGGGCCCTACGCCATTCACTGGCCCAATTTCTCGCTGAAATCTATAATTGCCAAGGCAGAATAAGGGACGACCGAAATACAACTTCCTTCTTTCTCACCGCTTCCTCCGCGACCAGAGGGCGCCCGAGGCCAGGTGAGGGGAATTCATTCTGCGGAAGTTGTTTTTCGGTCGTTCCATAGTGATTGCCCCCGCCCGATTTGCTCGCCTCTCACCGGTCTTTGCCCGCAGACCGCACGCCTCATGACGCGTTGGGTTCGTGTTGCCGTCACCAGCGACTGTCCGCCTGGCGCTGCGCGCGAGTTGGTGGTCGAAGGCCGGATTGTGGCCTTGTTCCACGCTGCCGACGGCTGGCACGCCTTGGACGGCGTCTGTCCGCACCAGGGCGGACCGCTGGGCAAAGGAACGCTCAAGGGCTGCCAGGTGACCTGTCCTTGGCACGGCTGGCAGTTCGACGTGCGGACCGGGCAGCACCATCTACGGGCCTCGCTCGTGCAACCGGGCTGGCCCGTGAAAGTGGAAGGCGACGAAATTTGGCTTGAACTAGATGAGGCGCCAGCCCCGGCATGACGGCGGCGAGGCGATGCGAGATGGCACACACCACGACGCACAACGAAGCGGCCGCCAAACAACCTGACAACGGCGCTCAAATTCCCGTTGATTTTTGCCAGCCGAGAAGGTTGTTTGTTGGACAGTAAGACCATGGACTCGCCCACGCTCAACGCCGTCAAAGTTCAGTACCGGCCGTTTCGCAACACGGACCCGCCGGCGCTGGCCGAGATCTGGCGCGCCCGCACTCAAGAGCGGGGCTTGATGCAGCCGATGTCCGGAGAGCTGTTCGAACGATTGGTGCTGTCCAAGCCGTATTTCGACAACGCCGGACTGATCGTGGCCGAAGATCGGGGCAAGCTCGTGGGCTTCGTGCATGCCGCATTCGGCCCCAGTCCAGACCTGCAGAGCTTGTCGTACGCTGTGGGCGTAACGTGCATGTTGATGGTCCGGCCCGAATATCGTCGGCTGGGGATTGGCAAACAATTATTGCAGCGCAGCGAAAGCTATCTACACGGTAAGGGGGCCGGAACGCTGCTTGGGGGCGGTATGCGGCCGATGCACCCATTTTATTTGGGGCTGTACGGCGGCAGCGAGATGCCGGGTGTTTTGGACTCTGATGTGCAGGCTCAAATGCTGTACGCCGCCGCCGGCTACCGTGAGGTGGCCCGCTGTCTGGTGCTGCATCGCGACCTAAACGGGTTTCGTCCGCCGGTGAATCGCCAGCAGATGCAAATTCGCCGTAAGGCCAAGACGCAGGTCCTCCGCGACCCGCCGGCGGCCAACTGGTGGGACGCTTGTTCGTTTGGCAATTTCGAACGGACGCGCTACGACCTGGTGGAGTCCGACGCGGGCCCAGCCGTGGCCACCGCCACGTTCTGGAGCATGGAGCCGTTGAGCACCAGTTGGGGTGTGCGAGCGGTCGGACTGATCAACTTCGAGGTCTCGCCGCAGCGCCGTCGCGAAGGGCTCGCCACGTTCCTATTGTGCGAGGCGTTCCGCCAATTGCACGAGGAAGGAGTGCATTTGGTCGAAGCCCAAACGCCGCAGGAAAACGAGGGAGCGCGACAACTGTACCTGCACCTGGGCTTTCAAATGGTCGACCAGGGTGCGGTGTACCAAAAGGGTTTGCCTGGGAAGTCCGAGCCGTAGCGCAACTCGGCAACAACGGGTCAATCCACCGCAACGCGCAGACGCCAACGGCCCTTTCCTCGCTGGCGATTACGGCGCCGGCGCCTGCGTGGCCAACTCGCGCTCGTGCGTTGCTGCCAGCGATGTAATGTGCCGCACCAGATTCAGCTCCGGCTCGGGAAGGTCGCGGCGAATCCAGGCCGTTGGCGGCGAGGCATTGCCATCGCGGCGCAGCGCCGCCAGGTAGTTGTGCAAAAGTTGTCGCCGTTCGGGCGTGGTCTCTAAAAGCAGGTGGACCCAAGCCCAGGTTTCCGCGTAGTCGGCTTGCGTCATGTCGCGGACGTTGGTCAGTCCTTCCAAACGGTCCAGGCTCGGCAACCAGCTACCAGCTGCCGCCTGCGCGGCAAGCTGCGCCACGTGCGGCAGATTGACGCCGCGCCGACCGCGGGGAACCTCGAAGTATTCGGCTAAGCCCTCGTCAATCCACAGCGGAATGCTGGGCAACACCGCGTGCAGATAGCCGTGTGTGATCTCGTGACGGAGATCCTCCGCGACGTATTCCCCCCAATGCGCGTAAACCGCCAGTCGCGTGTCGGATTCGACGAATATCGCCCGCCGCGAAGGGACGCCTGGATACTTCAGCCGCAGGAACTTCTGGAACTTGTCGGCCGAGTCGAACAGGTGTACGTGGATGGGTTCGTCAGACGTCGGCAACTGAAGTTGTCGGATAACGTCCTCGCGCAAAGCGACCAGTTCCTCGAAAACGCGATGCTGGCGCGGCAACGCCTCGTCGCTGTAGATCACCAATTGGTCGCGGACGAGCAGATGCGCCACGGGCAGGTCGGGCGGCGCCAGCAACCCGGCGTGACAGCCGGCGCATAGGCCAATAACCCATGCCATGGCCAGGCGCCACAGCGCCGTGTCTCTACGCCGCATGAAAGAGTTCCCGCGCGCTGGGCCAAGTTTCCTGCGCCGGGCGGCGCCCCACCTCCAGCGGCCGGCCTTCCGCCACGCATTGCAGAATGTCCGCAAAGTCTTCCGACCCGTTTGCGGCGCTGAATTGCCGCTCGATAAGCCGGCGCCCGGACAGGCCCATCTGGCGGCGCAAATCGCCATTGCCGGCCAATCGCCCGATCGCCGCGGTCCATTCTTCGGTCGTTCGCGCCAGGTATCCGTTCTCGCCGTGGCGGACCATGTGGCGATTCATTCCCACGGGATTGGCCACCACTGGAAGCCCCGCCGCCATGTATTGCAAGACTTTAAGGCCGCATTTTCCCTCGCTCCAAGGATCGTCCGGCAGATAACTTATGCCGATGTCGCATTCCGCCAGGTCGCGGGTCTCGGTGGTCGTTGACCATGGCCGTAGCTCGACTGAAACGCCGGGAATCTTCGGCGCCCGGTCGCAAATCACGCAGAGCCTTGCTTGTGGCAACGGCGCCAGCGCCGCCGCCAACAAGCCGCTCGCGTGATGCAAGTAGCGAAGTGTGCTGGGTTGTCCGATCCACGCCAGACGGACGGCGCCCGTCGCCGCGTGCGACGCCAGCCGATAGCGTTCGGGGGAAACGCAGGTGGGAAGCGTGGCTACCTTTTCCTCACCCACGAGCTGCGTCGTCGTATCTGCGAGATGCCGATTGCCGGCCAGCACCGCGTCCGATGCATAGGCGGTGGCCCAGAATCGCGCTAAACGCAGCCGACTGTAATGTCCCTTGGCAGCAAAGCTGTCGCGGAGAAACACGGCGTCGTCGAAGTCGAACACCAGTCGCCGCGCCCAGCGCCGCAACAGTCCCAACTGCCAAATCGGCAATAGCCGCCGCTGCAAGAGCACGACGTCGGCTGCCTTGGCCTGCCGTAGCTGCCACAGCCGCGCCGAAGTGCGGCGCGAGAGGGGACGCGCTTCGACGCGCCAGCCCCGAGCCGCTAGCGCAGCGGCGTACGCCGCTACGCGATAGCGATGGCAAACGTGGTCGGTTCCCTCGACGAGGGCCAACAGCTTCATGGAGACCTTTGCGGCGCCGGCGACCGGCGGCAGGCTGGACTGACGAAAGAAGAGGTGTCGGGGCGAGGGGGCGAATGGTAACCAAACGCCCCCAAACGCCCAAGACCAGCCGCCGAACTCGCCAGCACTGCTAGCACGCGACGCGATCTTATGCGAAGTCTCGACCGGTCAGAGCCTCCAGCGCCCGAACGTAGCGTTGGCGTGTGGCCTGGACGACGTGTTCTGGCAATCTCGGGGGCGGGCTGTTTTTGTCCCACCCGCTTTGATCCAACCAATCGCGGACCGGCTGCTTGTCCAGCGACGGTTGCGATTGCCCCGGCCGATAACTTTCTCCCGGCCAAAATCGCGAACTGTCGGGCGTCAGCGCCTCGTCGACCAACAACAATTCATCGCCGGCAAAGCCCCACTCGAATTTCGTGTCGGCAATGATGATCCCACGACTTTGGGCATGCTCGGCGGCGCGCCGGTAGACCTCGACGCTGCGCTCGCGGAGTAGCTGGGCCACGTCGGTCCCAACTCGCTGCGCCATGTCGTCGAACGAAATGTTTTCGTCGTGACCGCTCTCGGCCTTGGTGGCGGGAGTAAAAATTGGCTCGGGCAGTCGGCTGCACTCTTCCAACCCAGCCGGCAAGGGGACGCCGCACACGCGACCGTGACGACGATACTCGGACCAACCGGAACCGGCCAGGTAGCCCCGGACGACGCACTCGATGGGCACAACTTTGGCCTTGCGGCAGAGCATGGTCCTGCCGCGGAGTGGGCTGCGGTCGAGCCCGACCAGGCACGACATGGCTTCGACTTCCGTGCTAAGCGCGTGGTGAGCCACTGGCAAATGCTCGAACCAAAACGCGCTCAGTTGGGTCAGGATGCGCCCTTTGTCGGGTATCCCGTTGGGCAAAACCCAATCGAAGGCGCTGATTCGGTCGGTGCTGATGATCAGCAGTTGATCGCCCAGATCGTAGCAGTCGCGAACCTTGCCCCGCCGCACGGGGCCCAATGGCAACGAGGTTTCCAAAACAACTTCGGAGGACATGGCGGCGGCCAAGGGCTCGATTCAAAGGCCGCAGTATACCGCCGGCTGGCCCGGCCCTCTATGACCGGCATTCCGTCGCGGTGGCCAGCAAATGCAACTGAATCGGCCCCTACTCCTCCGCCACTTCCACCGCCACGCTGGCTGCCAGCCCCTCTCGGAACGTGGGATGTACCAAGGGCACGCCCAGTTCGCGCAGCACTCGAACGTTCGACACTCGTTTGTCGGTGGCGCCGCGATCGTTTAGCGCGGCTCCCTCGGCAGGCGGAATGAACTTCGGCGGTTCGGCTCCCGCGAGCCGCGCCAACTCGCGGTAGAAGTCGCCCCGCCGCACCGGATTGCCGTCCGAGACCAGGTACGTCCGTGGCAGCTTGGCGTGCGATTCGGCCGCCAACACGATTCGCGCCGCGTCATCCACATGGATCAAATTCAAGAAACTATGGGGGTCGGCGGCCACAGGATCGCCCAACATCAGCCCGTTCCGGCGGGGAATGCGGCCCGGACCATACAGGCCCGCCAGCCGCATGATGATCGTCCGTGGCCCCAGCCGATGCGCTCGCACCAGTTGCTCGGCCTCCAGGGCGGCCCGGCCGCCCTCGGTGGTCGGTTCGGTCGGCGAGTCCTCGTTGACCTTAACCCCGCCACGTTGGCCATAGACTCCCGTGGTGCTGATGTAGATGACACGCTGCACGCTGCTGGGCAGCGCGTCGAACACACTTTGGACCCCTTGCACTTGCACTTGGCGGCGCGAATAGCCGCCGCGCGGATCGAAGCCCACGCTGTACAGCACACTGTCGGCCTCGGGTAACTCGGTCAGCGTGCCCGGCTCGGCCACATTGCCGATGATCGGATTGATGCCGCGGCGGCGGAGGTAAGGAGCGCGGTTGCCGGAGCGCGTCAGGGCGTGAACCTCGTGTCCGCCGGAAAGCCAAATTTGGGCCACCCGCGACCCCAAGTAACCGCAGCCAAAGATCAATTTCGCCATGTGAGAATTCTGTGTCGACATTGGGGCGGACGACATTGACCGGTCGATGGGGCGTTGGCACTTGCGTGCGCCCGCGACCCACCGCCGTCGCTACGAAACGAACGAAAAAAGGTTCCGCACTCGGAAGGCCCCTCACTCGGCCTCGGGTGACCCTCGGGATGCTGAGGGAGAGGTGAGAATGGAGGCAGTTATTTTTCAATCGTTCCTAATCGTCCAACGCTCCCGGCCGTGCGGCTCCTTTCAACCGCGACTGCAAGTAACTGTTCAACATGATTTGCGCCGCCAAGCGGTCGAGCCTGGCCTTGCGTTTTTTTTTGGTAAGCCCCGCCGCCTCCAGCAGTTGTTCCGCCTCGACGGAAGTGTATCGTTCGTCGTAAAACTCGACCGGCAAACCGGTGACCTCGACCAGCCAGGCGCCAAACCGACGGGCCTCCATCGATTTCTGGCTCTCCCCGCCGTGAGTATGCACCGGCAACCCAACCACGAATCCGACCAGTCGTTCCTGACTGGCCAGTTGGCGAAAATAGGCGGCGTCCGCGGCTGGACCGCGGACCGCATAGGTGTCGCAGGGACTAGCCAGCGTGCGCCCAGGATCTGTCAACGCAACGCCGACGCGAACCGTACCGTAATCCACCCCGGCCAAGCGCCCCGATGTCGGCCATACCCGTTGCTCGACTGGAGTGGTGGCGGGAATGGCGTGGGGCATGAATCCGAGGGAGAGAATCGACTAGGCCCAGCGGCGGAAGGTCGCCGTACAACCATTCTATCCCGACGACCCCCGAAAAGGGATGACCCCAACTGGGGATTGCGATGCGCCTCGGCAACGAGCGG
>CAYWTU010000154.1:0-4734 GCA_964461275.1 uncultured Pirellulales bacterium
CTGCATCGGAGCGCGCGTGACGCACGTGGGCGACGTACCGGTGGAGGAGGCGATCGAGCGGTTACAGGTTTTCATCAGCCGCGATAACGCCTGGGGCGCCCGCTCGCACGCGATGGGAATCTTGACCTTAGCACAGGCTTTGGAGACGGTGAAGTTGGCGGAACCTGGCGCTGCCCCCCGTTTTCAGCTCGCAGACCGTCAGGGAGTCGTGCGCACGGTAGCGCCAGCGCCGCGTCCCCTCAGCCGTCGCGGACCGCTGCCGGCCTCGAAAATCGCGGGCGCCCCGCCGGCGTCCTTGTGGCTCCAGTACCCCGAACGCAACCTGTGGTTTCGCTGGCTCAGTCAACCTTCTGCGCTTTACGTTCAGTTCAACGGGGTAGGCGACGAGAAGGGCCAAACCTTGGCGCAGGCCGCCGAGCGGGTACGAGAGGAGTTGACGCGGGATGATTGCCGCACGTTGATCGTTGACATGCGACACAACGGCGGTGGCAACACGTTCTTGTACTTGCCGCTACTGAAGGCGTTAATTCAATTCGACATGGCTCGGCCGGGGAGCCGAACGTTTGTCATCATTGGCCGCTGGACCTACTCCGCGGCTCAGAATTTCATTACCGACGTTGACCGTTTGACCGAGGCGGTTTTCGTCGGCGAGCCGTCCGGGGGTTGTCCTAACTCCTACGGCGAGAACTCTCATACGCGGTTGCCCTACAGCGGTTTAGTGGTGACCATTTCCAACCTACACTGGCAACACTCATACCCGACCGATCACCGGCAATGGATCGCCCCGGAGATTCCGGTTGAGCTAACCTCGGCCGACTACTTCGCCAACCACGACCCGGCCTTGGAAGCGATTGAAAAGGTGCTGGCTAGCGCCCATCAAGTGATTGAAACGGAGGACCGCTAGGTTGGCACTTTGGCGCAAGGCGAAACGTCGCCGGTCGTTGTTCGCCTGGCCAGAGATGAATAAACTGGCGGCGTGAATCCCACGCAAAACCTTGGCGCTGATGCGTCCCTGCCGCTGTACGACCTGGCTCGGCTGCGCGCCGAATCGGGACTGGCCAAGATCGAGTGGCACGCGACGCTGGGTTCCACCAACGATCGGGCGCTGCACTTATGCCAATCGGGGGACCTGCCGGCGCCGGCGCTGATCCTGGCCGACGAGCAAACCGCCGGACGCGGCCGGGGCGCGAATCGCTGGTGGTCCGGTCGCGGGGCGATCTTGTGCTCGCTGGCAATCGATCCCGACGCCCAGTCCTTGGATACCAACCTTTGGCCGCGAGTTTCGCTGGCCGTGGCCGTGGGCATTTGTCGGGCCGTGACTGAGTTGGCCCCGCACGTAGCGCCGGGCCTGAAATGGCCCAACGACATCTATGTGGGCCAGCGGAAATTGGGCGGAATACTAGTGGAGTCGCCCGCCGCGCCGGCCAGCAAGCGGCGGCTGGTGATCGGCTTCGGCCTGAACGTGAACAACTCCTGGCGCGCAGCGCCGGCCGAGCTGGAGCATGTGGGCGTGTCGCTGGTCGATCTGTGCGGCGGCCCCTTGGACCTGACGTCGACACTGCTGGCGGCGCTGCGGGAAATCTCGCGGACCGTCGATCGGCTCGCCTCCGGCGATCCCGATTTACCCGACGAGTGGCAAACGCGGTGCCTGCATACGGGAAGGCTAGTGGAACTTGAGTGCGGCTCTCGACGCGTGTGGGGAACGTGTCAAGGAGTGGATCGCGACGGAGGTTTGTTGCTGGCGACCGATGCCGGAACCGAGCGGTTTCACGCCGGCGTGTTGAAGATCGTGCAGTAGAAAGGCCCGGCGATGGCGCAGCGTCGTCTCTCATGGTCCGAGTTTTGCCGCGTTGTTCAGGCGGAAATCGCCCACCTGCCGGCTCCGTTTGCGCCGTACTTGGAAAACCTGGTGGTCGACGTCGAATCCGCGCCGTCGCGTCGGTTGCTCAAGGAACTCGAAGTGCCCGCCGGCGAGACGCTGTTCGGACTGTTTCAGGGCCGCGGGATCGATGAGATGGAATTCGGCCATGCGGCCCCCAACCGCGTCGTGCTATTTAAGGACCCCATCGAGCAGGCCAGCGGCAGCCTGGCCGAAGTGCGCTATGAAATCCGCCGCACGCTGCTGCACGAACTAGGCCACCACTTCGGGTTTTCCGAGGAGGACTTGGAGTTCTTCGAGAGCCAACCGAGCCCGTTCGACGACGACGGCAACGAAGATAGTACCCCCGAGCCGCCATAGCTGGTAACATCGCGGGTCGCCTCCGAGTAAGCCATCGGCATCGTCCCTCCTGATCGTTGTTGAAATGCCCGAAACCCATAGCGCACTGGCTGGAATCGACCTGGTCATCATCCTGGCCTACACGCTGGGGATGCTGGCCGTGGGGGCGTATTACTCGCGGTACGTCCACTCGTCAGGCGACTACTTGTTGGCTGGCAAAGCGCTGCCGTTTTGGGCGATCGGCGTCTCGATCGTGGCCAGCGACATCGGGGCGATCGACCTGGTGTTCGGATCCGGTGGGGCGTATCAGTACGGCGTGTCGCAGGCCAACTTCGATTGGATCGGCAGCGTGCCGGCGGTTTTTTTGGCGGCGTTCATCTTCGTGCCGTATTACTGGCGGGCAGGGGTGTTCACCATTCCCGAGTTCTTAGGGCGGCGCTACAACCGCGGCGTGCAGTACATCGAAGCGGTCATCTGGCTGATCTTCATGACCACCAACGTGGCGATCATGCTCTACACCGCCAGCGTGATCCTGAACACGATCTTAGGTTGGGACACCCTGACGGCCATTTGCTTCACCGCTGTAATCGTGGGCGTTTACACCGTAGCCGGCGGCTTGGCCGCCATCGTCATGACCGACGTCATGCAGGTGGTGGTGATGTTCATCGGCACCGGCGCTCTAGTGGTCTTGGGACTGTGGGAAGCGGGAGGACTGAGCGGCCTGGCTGAAAAAGTGTCGGCCGGCGGTCAGCAACATCCGCACTACTTCTCGCTGCTCTTGCCGCACGACACGACGACACCTTACCCCTGGACCGGCATTCTCATGGGGCTGGGGTTGGTGTTGTCGACGGCCTATTTCGTCGGCAATCAGGCCGTTCTGCAGCGGGCCTTGGGGGCCCGCAGCGAATGGGACGCCAAGGCGGGCATGATTGTGGCCGGGCTGTTGAAGTTGGCGATCCCCCTGTTGATGTTCCTGCCCGGCCTGTGCGCTCGGGCGTTGTATCCGAACCTGCAGGCCGCCGATCAGGCCGTGCCGCACATGGTGCGTGAACTCATGCCGCCCGGTTTGACGGGATTGATGTTCGCGGCGTTTTTCGCGGCGATCATGTCCAGCGTCGATTCGTACTTAAACTCCTGCACCACGGTCTTCATTTCCGACATCTACCGGCCCATGTACCAATGGCTGCGGGGCCATGAACTGCCCGATCGGCACGGCTTGATGCTGGGGCGGGGGCTGACGGCCGGACTGTTGATTGTGGGCGTGCCGATCGCCATGGCCATCAAGGATGTCTATCAGACGATGTACACGGCGCTGCAGACGATGCTGTCGTTGTTCCAGGGACCGACCCTGGCGCTGCTCTTGCTGGGCATTCTCTGGTCGCGGGCCACCGGCTGGGGCGGGCTGGCGGGCCTGGTTATCGGTGTCTGCACCACGCTGCTGCTGACGCTGTTGGGCGACGCGGCGTTTCCCATGGCCGACCCGTTCCTGTTCGTCGGATTTTGGTCGTTCGTGGTGTCGATGGTCGTGACCATCGTGGTCAGCTTGCTCACGCCGGCTGAGCCGCCGGAAAAACTCCGCGGACTGGTGATGGGCCAGGTGATGCAAGATGCCCAAGTGCAAGCGGCGCTGCAAGCGAAATTGGAACAGGCATGAACACGCTTTTCGAAATGCGAGACGGGCTGTTGGCGGCCGCCGGACCCGTCGAGTGGCTCCGCGAGCACGTCGGCCCGCCAATCAAACAGGCGCTGGCCCCGCTCGACCGCTGGCTGATTTCGCTCCCCATGAGCGTTGCCCAGACCGCTGTGTTAGGGCTGTTCGCTGTGACGGGCGTATGGATTTGGCTGCTCAAGAAAGATTACATCTACCTGGGGGCGCCCGACCGGGCCGCCTGGCGCGACCTGCGCATTTGGGCCACGCTGGTCTTGATCCCATACATCGCGGTGTACGTGATTTTGGGGCGGTGAGGCTGTAACTTGCGCAAAGCGGGTGCGCCACCACTTCGAAGCCAGCACGATTGCATTCACAAAGTAGCGGAAGGGCGCAAGCCCTCCGGCCGCGCAACCAGACCGACAAACTACCGGACGGCTCGCGCCGTGCCGCTATAACGCCGATGCCGTCGTGCTCGCTGCAAAGGGGTGAAGCGTCCGCGCCTACCACGCCCGTTCGTACAGCGCCAACAGGTCGGCCTCGGTGCAAGGGCGCGGGTTGGTCAGGTGACAGCCGTCGGCAATCGCCTTGGCCGCCAGCTTCGGCAAACCTTCCCTTGGAATCTTCAGATCGCGCAGCCGCTGCGTGATGCCGATCGTGCGATTGAGGGCCTCGATGGCGTCGGCAGCCTGGGCCGCCGGGTCGGGGCCGGGCGCGAATTCGAGCGCCTCGACCACGCGGCGATATTGGCCGCTGTCGACTTCGCCGTTGAAGCGAATCACCGTGGGCAACACGACCGCATTGGCTAGCCCATGATGTACGCCAAACTCGGTCGACAGAGGATGGGCCAGCGAATGGGCCGCCCCTA
>CAYWTU010000154.1:4744-7792 GCA_964461275.1 uncultured Pirellulales bacterium
GAAAGGCCGCGGCTCGCATCGCGGCGGCGATCAGCATCACGCCCCGGGCCTCCCAGTCAGCGCCATGGGCCACGGCCTTGGGCAGGTAGCGATTCACCAGCCGCACCGCCTCCAGCGCAATCGCGTCGCACATCGGGTGAAATAACGGGCATACGTACGATTCGACCGCGTGTGTCATGGCGTCCATGCCGGTCGCCGCCGTCAAGTGGGGCGGCAAACCCACGGTCAATTCCGCGTCCAGAATCGCCAGGTCGGGCATCATCGGATTGCCCCCCAAGACCGCCTTGCGGCCCAGCTCGGGCAACGTGATGACCGAGCTGCGGCCAACCTCGCTGCCGGTGCCGGCCGTGGTGGGAACGGCGCAAAATGGCGCCAGCCGAGGCATCTCGGCAAGCGGAATCTCAGCCAATCGCAACGTGGGAAACGCCACCTTGAGGCGAATCGCCTTGGCGGCGTCCAGGCCGCTGCCGCCTCCCAGGCCGATCACCGCGTCGCAGTCGCCGTCGCGAAACTGCTCGAAGCCCTCTTCCACATCCTGTTCGAGCGGATTGGGATGCACCCCCGAGTAGCACTTCCAAGCCCCGTGCCAAAACCGGTCCATCTCGGCGGCCATGTCGCGAAACGCCTGCGTGCCGGTTAGTCCGCCGTCGGTCACCAGAAGCGGATACTGTACCGCGAACGTCTCGCGAAACTCTTCCAAACCCTTGCGCCGCGCGCCGGGTCCAAAGCGAATCTGCGTGGGAAATCGAAAGCTGCACAAGTCCAGGGCGCTGGCCATGGGAAAGATTCCTTTTCGAGCGGCGTGCGGCGAAAGTGCCGCCCGAAATCTACGACATCCGCGCGGCTTTCGTCAAACCGCTCCGGAGAGCGTAACCACAAAGACACCAAAGACGCCAAGGTGCACGAAGAAGTGAAAGAAAGTAGTAAGAGGAAAGAGTGGGCAAACCGAGAATGCAAAGCCGCGAGCGGTGATCGCGGGGGAAGCTCTTGTAGCCGAAGTCGCCAGATTTTGGCCGCGGCGGGCGCGCAATCCAACGGCGAGCGGCGGGCGTAAGCCCGCTGTTTCTCACCGCGGCAACAGAACAGGGGACTAACGTCCCCCGCTCGCCATCGGCGGCGGTTCGTCGCTAGTCGTCTTCTTGCTCGTCCAGCCACCGGTAGTAGGCCAGCCAATTGATCGTGCCGTCGGACAGGGCGATGTCGGTTGCGGCTGAATACGGCATCGACTTGAGTGCCACTGGCTCCTTCCGGCAAGCCTGTAAAATCTTGGCGACAAGCTAGCTTGCGGGGTTGGATAGCTCGGCCGCGGGTGGCTTGGGCGGAGGCGCGGAGGGGAAGGAAATGGTGGATGCGGCGGCAGACGTTCCAGCCAAGGTTGCTGTCTTGGCCCGCGACGGCACATCGGGGGCATGACCATCCGCGGATCCGTTTCAGCCGGCAAAACACCACGATAGCGTCAGCGCCGGATCGTGCACTGCGGCAGTTGCTCTTGCAAACGCCGGGCGCCGGCGTCGGTGATGGCGGTGGTCTCCAAGACCAACTCTTGAAGGCCAGATAAATGTGCCAGCGGCGTCAGCGCCTCGTCGGTCACCCGCGTTCCGCTTAGATAGACGCGGCCCACGCCAGCGGCGAAATCTTGGCCCAACCATCGAGCCTGCCACGACCAACCGGCCGGGCGGCTTTCGCCGGCCAGTTCGTAGTCGTAGAGCACATATCCGCCCAGGCTTTCCACATGCTGTACGGCGGAGCGCTGCAAACGGGCCGGACGCACCGCGGCCCCCATTCCCAACGCCGCCAGAGTGAGCGTCGCGAGCAGCGATCGCAGCCCGAACCGAATTCGAGGCAACCACATCGGGTGACCTTTCGAGCCGACGCGGCGACGCAAAAGTGCCGGCCTACTGCGGCGTCACAACGCGAACCTCGGAGGCCGGTTCGCCAGCGTCGATGGCGTCGCCGCTGACCAACTCCACCTCGCGACCGTCCACCAATCGGTGCTGCCCGCGAATCACGACATGTCGATGTTCCGGAAGCAATTGCTCCAGCAGCACGTCCGGTCCCTGCTCGATCGACCGCGTGACCGGCAGCGCTCGAGCCTTCATTTCTTCATCGATGTAAAACAACATCGCCTGCCCATCGCGATGCACCACACTGGCCAGCGGCAGCCGAAAACCGTCTTGAATCTGATCCACGACCAGGTGCGCCATGGCGAACATGCCCGGCTTGAGTTCGTCGGCGTCGTTGTACAACAGAACCTCGACCTCGAACAAACCGGTGCTGGCGTCGGCCGCTTCGGCCACCTGATAAACGCGGCCTTCCAATAGTGGCAGCTTCTGGCCGAACAGATCCTGCGCAAATCGCTCCACCTGAGCCCGCTGGCCCACTTTCACGTCGCGAATCTTTGACTCGGGCACCCCCACGACCAGCCTCACTCGATCCGATTCGATCAGCTCGAATACCGCCTGATGCGCATTGACGCTGGCCCCGACATTGATCATGCGCTTCGAGACGCGGAATCGAGACGGTTGCCCATCGTCGCGGGGCCTCTGAGGCTGTGGGGCCCGCAATGTAGCGTCCTCAAGTTGCTTCTCCATCCGCCGCTTGGCCGCCTCGGCCGTTTTAGTTTCGGTGATCACCGCCAGCCAGCGCTCCTCGGTCACGAGCGAATCGCCGTTGGCGCGCAAGCGCTCGTAGCGTTGACGTTCGGCCTGCGCCTTCTCCAGCCGGGCGTTGGTCTCATCGAGCATCGCCAATCGCTCGACGTTGTCCAGCGCGGCCAGAACCTGTCCGGGCGTGACGATCGAGCCGACATCGAGCAGCTTGCCTTGTTCGTCCTGACCCAGCGCCTCGACGCGACCCATGATCTCGAAACTGGCCGTGTGGCGCTCGAAGGGGCGAATCGTCCCCGAGTAACTATGCACGATGTCGATCATCTCGGGCTCGGCTCGCGTGGCCGCCACGCGCGTGGGGGGCGTCTTAAGCTCCTTGCGATTGGGCCCTTCAACCTCGCTGCGAGTCCAGCCGATCGTGCCGCTGCCCACGCCCATCGTC
>CAYWTU010000155.1:0-7783 GCA_964461275.1 uncultured Pirellulales bacterium
GCTGCCTGCCGCGGAATACGCGGCCGCGACTCCCAAGTTGCTTAGCGCCAGCGGCCAGGCCACGCGATGCCAGGGTACGCGGCTGGCGCCTAGCAGCAACACCGCCGCTTCGGCCACCACCGGCAGCGGCCGCATGAAAACCAACGTCTGCACGCCGTAGCGCTTGGCCACGGTCGACAGGCGTTCCAACTCGTCGTCGCCCGCGAGCCATCGTGCCAGAGGTGTCCCCCAGCGCCGGGCCACCGCCAACCCCAACGCGGCGCCGGCGGTCATGCCGAGCCAGCTCGCCAGCGTCCCGGCGAGAAACCCCAGCTTGGCGCCGCCGACGGTGCTCACCAGGCTCGACGGCACGGGCAAGAACACATCGACGGCGAGAACACCGGCGACGAGCAGCGCCGCCTCCGGCCGATCGGCCGCGTCCCCGGCCCAGCGTGTGATCGCCCGTTCCAAAGGCGCGCCCCACAGGGCGAACGGGACGATGGGGACCGCCAGCGCCACGGCCACCAGCGCCAACGGACGGAATAGCTCTTGCATGGGGCCCTTATACCCTTGGCGGTAGAACTGCTACAACCGGCGCTTGCCCACGCAGCGCTGGCGAAATTCGGCCAACCTGGCGGAAAAAAGCTAAGGTTGCGATGGCCAAGCGGTTCTGGGATGCGTTCTAAAACCACGTTTGAGAAATGGCATGTTGCGCATCGGCTCGGTGATTCAAGGGGGTGAGTTGGCAGCGCTGAGCAGCGTGCAGCGAGCGTTTGCTCAACTGGCCGCCACGAGCTTGCAACTGGCGACGCTGCAGCGAGTCAACCGTGGCAGTGACGAACCCGCCGCGCTGGCGGCCATCGACGCCATTGAGGGCGACCTATTGGAATTGCAATCGTCGGGAAGCGAGGACGGCTCGCGCGATGCCGAGGAAATCGCCCTCACATCGGCGCTTAGTGAAATCCGCGACGCGGATGTGGCCGAAGTGGCCTCGCGGCTGGTCCGAGATCGGATCGTGGCACGGGCGGCCATCGCAGCGGTGGGGATTATGGCCGATCACCGGCGGATGACGCTGGGGTTGCTCCACGACGTGCGGGTTTAAACCACCCTCGTTACGGTCCACAGCAGACGCTGCAGGCCGGGGCCAGGCAGCCGCAGCAACCGCTGGGGAAGTAGTCGAGCCCCGGCACGGCGCCATGGACGCCGTAGCTTGTGGCCCAGAGCCCGGGCAGTCCGTCGAACCCGTAGTACACCGGATGCAGTATGAGCATACCCACCTGCCATAGGCGACGGTGCATCGTTTCGTACGATTCTGATCGCTTGGCCCGAAGGGCGGCCTGCGCAGCCTCGGCCTTGGCAAGCGACTCGGCCTGAACCGTCGACTGAGCGCCATAGCCATCGTCGATGATGTAGTGAAACGGCATCAGCGCTTCGCTGCGCGAGCTGGTGCGCGATGAGAGACGCTCCTCGATGAGCCCTCCGTGAGCCGGATATCGGACGATGATGAACCGCGGGTTGATGCCGGCTGTCAGACCAAAGATGTCGTGTTCGTCGCCGGGACGGCGCTCGCGTTTTTCGCCCGGCATCAGCGTTTCGACCTCGCTCCAGCTCACGCCGCGGACGCGGCGCACCCGAAAACTGAACGGCTGGGAACTAATGTTCCACAGGAAGCCTTGCGGCGCTGGCGACACCTCAGCCGCGCCTGCCGGCGCCGGAACTTGAGCGACGGCCGTCGTCGGGTCGGTCGGAGGCGCCTCGTTGGCGCGGGCGGCAATAGGAGCGACTATCGATGCCGCTAGGCAGAATGTCATAAGGCGGCCCAGCAAACGGCACGCTTGGCGGGTACGGTATTGAAGCGTCATCGGCATGTGCATCTAGGTGGAAACGTACGGAGCCGGGCGCGAGACGGGCCACGCAAAGCCGCGACGGCGCCACGAGCAAGAATTCATTTCGTTCCAGCATAGTCAGCCGGGTCGGACGACGCGAATTGTGCGAAAGTCGGTCGTTTTCAGCCACCTACCGCGGGCGTCGCAGGAAAACGCCCCGCGATGCGTCGTGCCGCTGGACCATCCGAGCGGCAGGCGGGGCTTGCTGCGCCGTGTGCGTCGGCGCTGGGCCAATAGCCCAGCCGATCCAGCCGTCCTGGATGACAAACTGCGTTACCGTCAGGCCGGCCAGACGGCGGTCGCCAATGAGCACCTCGGGCATGAGTTGCCAGGGCTCGTCTTTCGGAAACATCTTGCTAAATACGCCCCGCAAGGCGACCTGCCCTTTGGCCCGGACGCGCTTACCGTCCAGTTGGACCACGCCGTCCCGAACCAGCGGGGCGCCGGGCTGCGTGAGGTCGGGCCGGTAAAAGACCATCACGCGAAAGTCTCGCCAATGGTCGCTGCCGTGGTGGATCTCCGCGAACGACAGCGTGACTTTCAGTTGCCCGCCTTGAAGATCGACGCGAATGGGCTGCTGGGCCGACATGCTCACACGGACGTCGCTGGGCATCGACTCGGGGGCGGACTCCGCGCCCAAGTTCAACTTCTCGCAGACCGCCGAGAACAGTTCGGCCAATGTCATGGTGCGGCCCGCCACCTCGAGACGCTCCAACACGTTGTTCAGGGCCGATTCGTGAATCTGAACGCTGGCCTGGCTGTCGCCGGGCGCTTGGGGCCGCGGTGTATGACCCGCCAGCTGCGATGGGCCCGCCAGGCGCACTCGAGCCGTCAACCGGTCGGACGACGTTTGAAAATTGGCGTTGGCGTCCAGTCCTAGCCGCTCGAGTGGCTCCAGGATGTGTTGTTGGAACTTGGCGTTGGCCCTTTCCAATCGGTCGCCCACTTGGGCGTCGATTTCCGTTTCGGCCCGGCGGCTAATGGTGCTCTGCGCTTCGATACGGGCAGCGCCGCGCCGGGCCGCGTACTCCTTGCGAATCAGGTTGTGGGCCAACTTGCGCACCAAGGGCACCCAGTCGAAGTCGCTTTCCACGCCTTGCAATTGCGTTTGGCTGTTGGCGTTGGCCTGAGCGGCCTTGGCCACCAGTCCCTGCCGAGTCAACTCAATTTCCTTTTGTACGACGAACGTCGAATCGCTGCGATTGAACAGCCGTGCCGGGCCGCTGCTGGCTTGCGTGTCGGCAGCTACTTGGCCTTCGGCCACGACCGCCACCCGCCAGTGGTTGTCGTCGGGCATCAAGCGGTAGCGGACCTTGGTCGTCGTGGTGCTGTAGCCGGTGGTGGGCACTCCCAAAACCATTTGCCGAATCGGCCCTTCAACGGTCGCCGGCTGATCGGTCAGTCGATCGAGCAGCCGCCCCGAGATGCTGACCCGGAAGTTTCCTCCTTGATAATGATTCTCCAGCCAGTCTCCGAGCGCCCGCTGTTGCGGATCGTCGGCCCAGGCCAGACGCGCCCGGGCGTCGGCCAGCTTGGCGGCGGTCGGCGCCGAACGCTGCCATTCAAAGCTTTCGACGTCGGCAAGGATCGCCGCGGGATCGATGTTGCTGGCCGCTAGCGGGCGCAGCTGTTGGGCAAGCGTGGTCAGCGAAACGGCGGTCTCACGCTGCAGTTGGTCACGGCGATCGCGCAGTTCTTGGCTAATCCGATCAAGCGCCTCGCGAGCCACCACGTCGGCCGCTATGCGCCGAGCGCCGTTTTGCATCGCCAGGTCTTCCAGCGACTCCATCAGCAACCGTTGCCGCCAAGCGTCGGCTTCGGACGAGCTTTCACCGTCTTGTAGTTGCGCCAAGCAGAGGGAAATCGCCTGCCAATCGACGTTGACGCGCTCGGCCGACCGCTTGGTCTGGGACGCGGCAGCGGCGAGATCCCACGGCAGCGAGCGGCGCTCCAGGGCGTGCCTGGCTCGGCGCACGTGGGCCAGTTGAGGATGCGCCGGGTGGCCGGCGATCAATCCGGCGGCCTTGGCCTCCAACTCGCGCAGTTGAACAACCGCGGCCTGCAACGTGTCGGCCGACTCCAGCCCCCCGAGCGATTCCCGAACCGCCGTCGCCCAATCGCCAAACGCCGCGTCGCCGTCGAGTGGCGCCAGCAACGTTGCCATGGCTTCGGTAGCGAAGCACCACGATGCAGACTCAGCCGACACCGCCTTTGCGGAGGGCTGCACAGCTACTGGCGCTTCGGTCGCCAATGTGGGCTGCATCTCTTCTGTCTCGTCGGCCAGTGAGTTGAACAACTCGGCAGTGTCGCCTACGCGAATGGGTTCCGGAACGGCTGCGACCGGCGCGGACGTGTCAGGCAATTGCGACAGAGTGATATCCAACGACGGGGGCGACCATTGCGGGCGGGCAGCCAAGGCGTACCACGGACTGGCAAACGGCGCGTCCGGTGTAATGATCGCGAATCCAAGCGTCGATGGTTGGTCCGAAATCGGATCGGCGATCGGTACGAAATCGTTCGTTCCCTGGCCCAATACGGTCGGTGTTTCCACGCAATCCGACGCCTGCACCGCCGCCGTCGACGCGATGGCGGCGGTCGCCGCTGGGTCCGCCTGGGCGACAGCCACGTCAATTTGTGATGCGGCGTACGGTTCTACTTGGGACTGAAAGGCAGACGCCGCCGTGGCCGGGCCACTGGCCGGCAACGAGTGATTCCATTTCATGGGAGCCGTAATGCTGAGTGCAAATAGCGCCAGCAAGAGGCCAATGGCTGGCCAAATAGGGCCCGAGGAGCGGCGATTCATGAGATCCGTCTCTGTTTTGAGTTGGGGCAGTGCACATTTGCACGGCGCAGCACCAAGGCAGGTGTCCATTGCCTCTCAATCAAGATCGGTCGTTGGCGCAGGCTGGGTAAAGTACGGTTTCGCGCCTAAGCGCGCGGATTATTCCGGTTGGATAAGCTTTGCGGGCAATTGCCGCGTTGCTTCACGCACACGCCTCAACCATGACCGTGTCCGAGTGTTCGTAACACGGGGCGCAGCAGCACAGAAACAGCAGCGTCGACGGACCGGTGTTGGTGATCTGGTGCGTGGCGCCGGGGGGGATGGCGATGGCGTCGCCGGGGCCGACCTGTGCCACATCTTGACCGATTTGCATGCGGCCCTGGCCTTGCAGAATGTAGTAGATCTCTTCGGTCTGAGGATGGAAGTGCGGCGTGGTGGCCTGACCGGGCTGCAAGCGAGCTTCGGCCAGACTTTGCTGGGCGATGACCGAATTGCGATAGGCCAACAGCTCGCGAATTTCGGAGCCATCGGCGGTGATGAAACTGGGGACCTGGTTGATGTTTCGGATGTCCATGGTTGGATTTGAATACTGGAAGACCGCCGGTGCTAGGGCGAGGCGCCCGTCACCGCTTTCTGGAACATGTAAACGTGAGCCGGCGGGTAGGCCCGCGATTGCCACATGTCCGAGTGTGGCAACGAGCGTGGGTTGAAGCGTTCATCGGCTTCCACAACGAACTCGCTTCCCTGTGGCGCCTGATCGACGAGCCCCAGCAACAGTTGCAGCATCTCTTCGCCGCGACTGACATAGAAATCATAGGGTGGTGAGCAGAACACCAGCCACGGCGTCTCGTGGGGCAGGTCGTGCTGGTGTTCGGTCCAATAGAATGTGTCCGCCGCCACGACCTGGACCGCATTCTGACATCCGAGCGTCAGTACGTTTTCGCGGATGATGGCGGCCGTGGGAAAGTGTCGTTCGATGAGCGTGGCGCCGACCGCGCCACGGCTAAGAGCCTCCAAGGCCAGAGCGCCAGTTCCGGCGAATAGATCGACGACGTGCTTGCCCTCCGGCGCCGGTCCCAACAGGTTGAACACCGCCTCGCGCACGCGGTCCTTCATAGGTCGGGTGCGGCTATCGCCGCCGTATCGCAGTTTGCGGCCGCGGTACTTGCCGCCGATGATCCGTAGCGGCTCTTCGACGGCCTTTTGCGGCGCAGCCGATTGTCCGGCCAGCATGGCGGCGGGCGGTGAGGCGTTGCGATTGGGACGGCGCATGACGTTTATTAGACAGTGAAACTTCCGGCAGAGCGCCCTTTGACGTTAAACGCAATCGTTCCGGAACACAAACGGCCCTTGGCCGGGCGGCTTTGGCGGCCGGACCAATTCTGTTACGCTAGACGACGGCAATTGGGGGCTTATCTGGCACGTCAGCTACAGGACACGAGAAACATGAAGCTTGCCTATCGCTTGCTTACAGCCGTTGCGTTGGCCGCGGCCCTGGGAAATCTGGCGCCGTCGTTCGCCGCGGCACAAACTCCCGACCCGGCCGCTGAGTTTCAAGCCCGCCTTACCGAGTGGAAGCAAATGCTCGCCAAACTCCGCGAGTTGGCCGTGCAGTTCAAAACCGTCAAGCCCGCCGAGCGCAGCTCCATCGACAAGCAGTACAAGGAATTGGTGGCTAAAGGGGCGGCGATGGTCGCCCCGCTGGTCGCGGCGGCCGAAGCCGCCTACGCGGCGGCGCCTGAGTCGTCGGTCGACGCGGCGGATCTGTTGGCCCAATTCGCCAAGAAAGCCGGCGCTGAAACCGACGATTACGAAGAGGCCGCCCGACTGACCAAGACGCTCTTGGACCATAAGTATTCCAACCCCGAGATCATGGAGATCGCGGGGATCGCCGCCTTCTACACCAACGACTACGACGCGGCCGAAAAGCTCCTGCAAGAGGCCGCCACGAACAAGAAACCCAGCGAAACGGCGATTCGGCTGGCGGGGGAAATTGCCTCGGCCAAGCCGCTGTGGGCCAAGGAACAGGAGCTTCGCGCCGCGGAAGCTCAGGCCGATGACCTGCCCCGCGTATTGTTCAAGACGACCAAGGGGGACGTTGTGGTCGAACTGTTCGAAAACGAGGCCCCCAACACGGTCGCCAACTTCATCAGTCTGGTGGAAAAGAAATTCTATGACGGCCTCAAGTTTCACCGTGTGCTGAGTGGATTCATGGCCCAAGGAGGCGATCCCAAGGGGGACGGCACTGGCGGGCCAGACTACACCATTGCCTGCGAGTGCTTTGCCGAGAACCACCGCAATCACTTTCGCGGCACGTTGGCCATGGCCCACGCCGGCAAGGACACCGGCGGCTCGCAGTTTTACATCGCGTTCGTTCCCACGCTGCATCTCAACGGCAAACACACCGTTTTCGGCCGCGTCATTGAAGGCATGTCTGCCGTATCTAGGTTCAAACGGGCAAGCCCGGACGAAGGCGGTGGCAAGGACGCCGACAAGATCATTGAGGCCAAGGTGATCCGCAAGCGCGAGCATGAATACAAGCCGGTCACTGGTCCGCCAAAGTAGACAGTGGTTGCCGCCTGGTCATGCCAGCGGCCTGCCCAACATGGCCCGCTTCTTGTAAATGAACTCGAGGTGGTAGTTGAGGTGTTCGGTGTACTCGGCCACATAGGGGCCGAGCGACACCTCGCCGCGCTCCGAGTGCAACCCGACGCGGGCAAACGCGTCGTCGGGCAGGCCGCGCAAGATGGCCGCGGTCAGTTGACGGTTGAGCCGAAAGATCTGCAATGCGGCGTTAATGTCTAGGCGCTCGTAACCCAGCCGGGCGGCGAAGGCCGACTCGTCGTAGGCCAACAGCGTTGGCCGGTCCGTGGCGATCATTCGTTTGATCCGGTCACTACCGACCAGATCGCTGTCCATCAGGTGCAGGACTATCTGTTGGATGCTCCACGTGCCTGGCACTGGAAACGCCAAGAGATCTTCCCGCGACAGGCCGGCAATGGAGGCGGGCAAGCGCACCGTGCCCGCTTCATAATCCTCGATGAACTGGCGATCCATGGTTCGGTTCTCCTGGAAATGGCTAAAACGCCCCCAAACAACCTGACAACGGCCCGCTAACTCCCGTTGATTTCAGCGC
>CAYWTU010000156.1:0-7735 GCA_964461275.1 uncultured Pirellulales bacterium
GATTGTGCCTGTGCGGCAACTTCCCCCTGGTTCGCGCCGGAAAAGGCGAATAACTCGGCGCTGCGGACCTGACGTGGACTAGGAGTGACGCGCGCCGCGGCCTCTCCTTCATATTCTTCCAAAACGGCGTGAAAGTTCGTCCCGCCAAAGCCGAAGCTCGACACCCCCGCCCGGCGAGGATGCGTGCCGCGAATCCACGGCCGCAGTTCGCTGTTGACGTACAACGGCCCGTCCAACAGGCCCCCCTTGCCGCTGGGCGACTCAACGTGCATCGTCGGCGGCAACACGCGATAGTGCAGCGCCAGCGCCGCTTTGATGAGGCCAGCCACGCCGGCGGTGCACTTCGTGTGCCCCATCATTGATTTGACACTGCCGATGGCGCAGCTTTGAGGCGTGGCGCCGTGGGCCTTAAGAACGTTGGTCACCCCGGTGCACTCGGTCTGATCGCCGACCGCCGTCCCCGTGCCGTGGGCCTCGAACAAGCCGACGCTGGCGGGGCTGAAACCGGCCTGGGCATAGGCCCGTTCTAGGGTGCGCATCTGGCCTTCCACGCGGGGCGCCGTCAGACCTTTGCTGCGGCCGTCGGAGGCGCCCGCCGCGGCCCGAATCACGGCGTAGACGCGGTCGCCGTCGCGCTCCGCGTCGGTCAGTCGTTTAAGCACGATCGCCGCGCAGCCCTCGCTGATGGCGATGCCGTCGGCCTTGGAGTCGAACGTCTTGGAACGTCCCGTGGGCGACAGGGCACCCGCCGTGGCAAAGCACAGATAGCTGAACGGATTTTGCACCGTGTCGCAGCCGCCGGTGACGACCATGTCGCTCGTGCCGTCGACCAATTCGCGACACGCCAGGTAAATGGCGCCCAACGATGAGGCGCAGGCCGCGTCGACCGTAAAATTCGTGCCGCCGAAATCGAACCGATTGCTGACCCGGCCGGTGATGACGTTGAGCAGGATGCCGGCAAAGCTGTCCTCGGTCCATTCAGGAAGCTGATGCCAGACCGATTCGTCCAGGTTGTCCACGAACGCCGGCAGCATGGCCCGCAGCGCATACTTGGCGCCCAACTCCGCGATGCCGCCGCCGGCGCCGAAGATCAAGCTGGTGCGGGCCTTCAACGGGTTCTCTTCGCGATAGCCGGCGTCGGTGAGCGCCCGGTCTACCAGTTCCAGCGCCAACAATTGCGCCGGTTCGATCGACTTGAGCGTGGCCGGCGGAATTCCGTACTTCATCGGATCGAACGCCACGTCGTCCAAGAAGCCGCCCCATTTGCTGTTGACCTTGTCGCGGACGCCACGCCCAGCGTCGTACCAGCGCGAGACATCGAATCGGTCGGCGGGAATCTCGCGCACCACATCGCGCTTTTGCACGATGTTCTCCCAATAGGTCTGCAAGTCATGAGCGCCCGGCAAGAGCACCGACATGCCGACGATGGCGATGTCCATCGGCGGCGGAGTGGGCTCCTGAGCCGCCACTTCAACCACCGCCTGATGCGCCAGGCCACCCAGCCGGGCGAGGCCGCCGCCGCAGACGTCGTCGTGCAACGACCGCACGGTCGTCACTTCGCTGCACAGGGCCGCCGCCTGTCCCAGGCGATAGCCCGACGCCGACTGAGCCGGCGCCGGCCCCAATGGCACGCGCGAATCGTCCCCACAGCGAATCGCTTGGCCATCCTCAAGGTTGTGTACAGTTGTGTGTTCTGTTTCCAGCGCCGCCTGTTGATATTCGGCAGTGATCGCGTCGGCGGCTAGCGCCTCTTCCGTAAACACGTAGGCCGTGCCCAACAGCACGCCGACCTTCATGCTTCGCTCGACCAGCGGCTGAGCGGCGGCCGCGGCCATGGCGGCCGTAAGTCCGTCGTGCACTCCTGCGCCGAACAAGACGTGGACCGACTCGGCGTCCGCCGTGGAAAGCTGGGCGTCGACCAGTGCGCTCACGACGGCGTCCCACAGCGTCAAACTACTGAGCGGCCCAATACGCCCGCCCCCTTCGTGCGACAACAAGGCGAACCGACGTTGACCTCGCGCCAATAACGCCGACAGCTCTGCCGGATGACCAACTAGGGAATAAGCGGCAAGGTTCCGTTGACGGAGCTGTTCGAGGAAATCGGTCGCATCAGCCGGCACGAAGCAACATGTTGGCCCAGCAGCCACAATGTCCGCCAGCGCCGGCGAATCCGCAGGCAACCGCATCAACGACACGCCCCAAGGACGCTTGCCGAGCGACTTCTTGGCGGCCACGAGCAGCGACTTGGTTTCCGCGACCGTCGCGCCGTCGAGCGAGATCACCGGCAAACCACCAGTCTCGGCCACCGCCGCACAGAACTCTACAGACCGGCATTCCCAGGCGGATGGAGACTGCACGATGGGCAACGCCGTTCCGTGCGACCTGGACAACGGTGCGCCCTCCGCCAGCGCCGCACCCACGGCCGCAGCAGAAACTTGCTCATGAACATGCTGGTCAAACGTACGCAACACGCGCCCAACCGAACCGCCGCGCCGAGCGATCGAGCCCGCCAGGACGGCGTCTTGACCCGCGAGCGTCAGGCGCTGGGCCGAATCGGGATGGCGCATCAATTGGCACAGCGTCTCGTGCCAGCCGATCTGATCGTTCGAGCCGCGCAGGCTCAGTTCCGCGGCCACCGCCTGCAGCTTGACCGCCGCGTCGTTGCAAAGCACGCGATACGATTGACCGTCCGGACCGGCAACAACGATCGTCTCGCAGCCGGTGAACGCTTGAATCTGCCGGCGCTGAACCGAATTGAGCGGAGATTCGCGCAACAGCGACAACTGCCAATCGAGCACCGCGCCCGCCGCGCCGGCGGCGTAGCAAGCCGCCGCCGAGTTCCAACCGACGCCCCCCCACGCGAAAACCGGTCGATCGCCGACCGCCAGCAGCCGCTTGAGCAGGATCAGCGACGTCTCATCGCTCACTCGGCCGCCCGCTTCGTGGCCTTTGGCGATGAGAAATTCGGCGCCGCCTTCGAGGCCTTTGACGGCGTCCGATTCACTGGTGGCTACAATTCCCACGCGTGCCGCGAAGCCGCGGCAATGGGCCAATGCCGGCGCCAAGTCGGCGCCAAACTCCGGTTGCAAAACCACCGTATCGCAACTTCCGATTGACTCGAGCGCCGCGAGTTCGGCCGCCTCCAGTTTGCCATGCAGCACCAGACCAAATCGGCCCCGGCCATGCGCTGACAACCGTTCAATCTGTCGCTTTGCCGTCGGCGCGTCAGCACAGTACGTTAGATCCAATAGGCCCACGGCGCCGCATCGCGAAGCAGCTATCGCCAGGCCCGCGTCCCAGCTTCCGGGCAGGGAAACGACCATCGTCTCCCAAATACCATCGCGACTCGGCGCTTTCGACACTGACGGCTCAACATGCTGATTGCCGTCACGGCTTGCGGCGTGCGAGATTCGTACATGCGACTTTGTATTCCGGCCCGACGGCTTCTTCATCACGCTGTCATACCTTGGTGCGATATACGTTGGATAGTCGGCGGCAAGTGGTGAAAATCGTGCTGCAAGGCTCCAATTCGGCACGTTCCGCGGCAGGCTCGACGCACGGCTGACATCCCGATCGGGCTCTTCCTGGCTAATAGACAATCTGCTCGATTCGCTGGAATCAACGGAAGCTAAACGAGGGTTAGTAGCCCGTTGCAACGTTGTTTGGCGGTCCCATATTCTACGGCCAGGTCGTATCGATCTGAACCAGGTGCGGCGGATACCCTCGAGTTTCTTGGCCCCGGTCGACTCCATCGTCGGATGGGGTCGCAACAGGCGGGTGTCTCACGCCAGCCCAGCGATGCTGAGTTGGTTTCGGCGACCGGGAGCGTTGTGAAACCCGTCGATAAATGGCCAACCGGGCTAGCCTTTATCGTAATTGTCCTTACCGCCTTTGCAAGCAACCAGACGACCGTAACGTGCATTATTAACAACGGGTTACGACGACGGATCCGAACGCAATGGTAGTGGTTGGGTGAATCGCGCCGGTCAGGCGACTTTGGTAAGCGCGATACCGCGTCGCGATTGGTGGTTGAAATGACGCAAGGTGGTACGCCCAGTCGCCACCGCGCGGAGATAGCAAAAAAAAAACAGGCCGCCCAGTTGGGCGGCCTGCAGTTGAGAGCAAACTGAGGTTTTCTGTCGGTCCTATCCTTGGCGACGACGCATGCGACGCACGGCCACAATGGCCATACCCGCCAATCCCATTCCAGCCAATGCCAGCGACGAAGGCTCAGGCACAAGCGTAATGATGCGAACCTGATCGATCACGCGGGCGGTGCGGAACACCGTGGCGATCAATTGGGTCCCGTTGAAGAACAAGAAGTCCGGATAAACCGGAATGCTGAAGTCGAGTCCCCGGAAGGCCAAGCCGGTCGGATAGGCGGTCCCGCCATTGCCGAGCAAGGCGTCGCTGGCGTCCAGCAATGAATCGCTCAGAATAATGCCCAAGATCGGACGGGGCGAACTCCAGGCGCCGGTAAATGTCGTCAGCGTGGTGCCCAGCGGATCGGCATGCAGCAAATAGCTGGACACACGCGTGCCGGCCGGAATGACGCCGGCGCTCAACGACGAGCCGGGGAAATACAACCCAGAGGCCGTCACGTCGACGCCAATCGCTACCGGCAATGTGTAATCCGCCTGCTCTTGGAACAAGTGGATGTTGCTGGCATCCTCCAATGCACCCGGCACTACTGAGGCAGGAGGAGAAATCGGAACGATCGCGGCGCTCGAGATGTTCGCCACCAAGGTGACGACAGCAATCGCTGCCATCAGCACAGACTTACGGTGTTTCATGTTGAACTCGCTTCCTAGTACGCGTTTTGCGGCGCTCGAATTGGGGATCAGCGCCTTGGACTCTGTTTGCTCTCTCAGTCTTTGAACCAATACCCCTTGGCTGGCCCAGGCATAGCTTTGCCTAGCTACACCTATCGCTTAGTTTGACGGTTGTCGGAAAAATGTCAACACTTTCTTGTCAAAATTTGCAGGTTATTCCTGTTAAAATGGCTTCGGCTGCGGCCACGCCTTTCGCGTGAGATGCCCCTCAGTGAAATTCAGATGAGTTGTAAGTCATTTCAAATATGCAGCTTATTGTACTTGTCGGGATTGGGATAGAAGGCGGCGAGTTATGGTCAATATGCATTGCCAATTTACCAGCCCGTTCGGAATCCCGCACATCCTAAATTGCCCATTCAGACCATGCTTTCAAGCGAAAACGCCCGCCAAACCTACTGCGACGTGCCTGCACCGCAAGCTAAGCTGGCGCTGACATCCATCTAGACTTATTCGTTCCCCTGAAGAGCAGCCGTCGCCATGCGCCACCGTCGTGACCTGACGCCACCCATTGTACTTTCGAAGTCCGCGCTTTGGTCGGCGCTGCTGATCATCATCGTATGGTCCGACGACCGCGTGGCGCGAGCCGACGCCATCGCCCGCATGAAAGCCGATAAGCTGCGCGCCGTGCAAGAGGCCGTCGAGGAGCTTCAGGCCCAGCGACAACCGGTGACCGTGCCCACCGGCTACGACGACGTCCGCGCCGTCATTCACGTTCACTCGCATTGGTCGCACGATAGCCGAGGTCAGCTCGATGAGATTCTCCCCGCCGCCAAGAAGTGCGGCATTCGCGTGATCATGTTCACCGAACATCCGGCGCCGCATTACGACTATTTCCGCGACGGACACCAAGGTGTGCAGGACGGCATCCTGTGCATCCCCGGCGCCGAGACCGGCGGGTTTCTGGCGTTTCCGCGCCGCAGCATGCAAAGCGAAACGAGCGACGGACCGCAGGCGTTCTCGAGCTCCATCACCGACGGCGGCGGCCTGACGTTCACCTCGCACGTCGAGGAACGCCGCACCTGGGACATCGCAGGCATGACTGGCACCGAGATTTACAACATTCACGCCGACCTGTTCGACGAAAAGCCGCTGATGGCCAGAATTCGAAATCCGCTGGGGCTCTTGGCGCTGGTCTCGTCGCTGGAAAAACATCCTCAGGTGCTGTTCGCCGCGATTCAAGATTATCCAGCCGATTACCTGAAGTACTGGGACGACCTGTGCCAAAAGCGCCGTTTGACGGCCGTGGCCGCCAACGACGCCCACCACAACCAACACATCCGGGCCACGGTCACCGACGAGGGCAAAGTCCGTGTGCTCGACGGACTGGGGGAAGAAGTCGCCCTGTTGGACCCGGAAAAACTGGGCATTCTCAAGGGTCTTGTGGAAAACAAGCAGACGGGAGACACCGTGCTCGACGTCGATTTGGACCCTTACGAACGCAGTTTTCGTCACGTCAGCACGCACCTCTTAATGCACAACGTAACCCAGGACGACGTGTGGGACGCGCTGCGTGCCGGGAGAACCTATGTAGCGTTCGACTGGATGTGCGACCCGACCGGATTTGCGTTTCAAGTTGAAGGAGGCGGCGGGCCGCATCAGCTTGGCGCGGAGGTCGCGTTCGCCGCAGGGCTCAAGTTTCGCGTGGCCGCCCCGCTGCCTGGAAAAGTAAGGCTGATGCGGCAAGGCGAGGAGGCGGCCGTTGCCGAAGGCGCCGACGTGACCTTTGAACTCGACCAACCCGGCGTGTATCGAGCCGAGGTGTGGCTGCAAGTGGCCGATGAGTCGCGACCGTGGATTCTGTCGGGGCCAATCTATGTGCGGGGCGCGGAGACGGGTGAAGAGTCGTGATTCGTAGCTGAACTTGCCAGAGTTGGCTGGGCCAAACCGTAGGCCAAAGTCTGGCGGCTTCGGCTCTAGAAAGGCCGCTGTCAAGCGGAGCCAGAGATGGACCTCGACGACGAAATCTGCCTGTGTTTCCACGTCTCCAAGCGCAAGGTGCTGGCGTGGCTGCGGGTCGAGCGGCCGCGTCGGGCGGCGCAACTCAGCGAGTGTTACGGGGCCGGCACCGGTTGCGGTTGGTGTCGGGCAACGCTACAGCGCTACTTCGACGCGGCCCAGGGCGAGCCGACGGGCGAGACTGAAGCGGATCGGCAAACGTATGCCCAACTGCGGTCGGCCTATATCCGCGCCGGCAAGGGAACTCCGCCGCCAGGCGCCACGCCCATGACCGATTGAAGGCGACCGCAGCCGTCTCGTTAGGGCACGAGCACAATTTTTCCCGACAGCGTTCCCGCCTTGCGGAGCGTATTTTCTTCCTGAAGCCGGTGCGCTTCGGCCGCTTCGGCCAGGCGCAGCCGCTTGCCGATTCGCGCGCGTAGCTTGCCCTCGGTCAGCCCGCGATGGATGTCGTCGGCCGCCTGACGCTGCACCGCGGGCGGGGCGTTGAACATGGCGAATCCATGCAGCGAACAATCTTTGACGTAAAACGGCCCGACCGGAAAAATGGGCCGCGCCTCGCGACCGGCCATGAGCACCATTCTCCCGCGCGGCGCCAGGTGGCTGACGGTTCGTTCAAAGTTTGGCTCGCGAAGCGTTTCCCACCATACGTCGACGCCGCCCGGGGCGAATTCGCGCAGACGGGCGTCGACGTCCTCCGTCCGATAGTTAATCGCCAAATCGGCGCCGAACTGTCGGCAGGAGGCCAGGTTGACGTCGCTGCCGGCTGTGGTGACAACGCGGGCGCCTAAGGCCTTGGCCATTTGCACAACCATGGAACCGACGCCGCCGGCCCCGCCGTTGACAAACAGCGTCTCACCGGCCTGAAGCTTCGCATCGCGCACCAGGCCCAACCAGGCGGTGATGCCCACCAGCGCCGCGGCGGCGGCGTCCTCGTCGCTCACCGC
>CAYWTU010000157.1:0-7730 GCA_964461275.1 uncultured Pirellulales bacterium
CAACTGGCGTACGTGCTGAACTTGTTCCCGCGGGCATAGTCGAACTTTTCCACCGCCCGGATCAACGACATGTTGCCGTCGCTGACCAGCTCGAAGAAGTTGTCGACCGGGCCCACATGCCGCTTGGCGATCGACACGACTAGCCGCAGATTCGCCCGGACGATCCGGTTTTTGACCGAAACCGCTTCTTCTTGCAGTTTTTCGATCTGATCCATGACGCTGCTGCGGGCCCGGGTCGGGTCGAGCTTTTCGCGCAATTGGCACGCTTTGTACTTAAGATAATTGTACTTGCGAAACAGGTGCGCCTCTTGCTCGCGATTCAACAGCGGCACCTCGTACAGGCTCGCCAAGTACGGGGGCAGCCCGCTCGGGGCTCGCCCTTCCTTCGCCCGTTCGCCAGTCTCAGGCAGTGGGGCCAAGATTGACTTCTCGGCGCTGGACCTGGCAAACAATGGGTTGGGGATATAGTCCAGCGGCGTCGCCAGAATGCGATTGGCCCGCATCTCGTTGACGATGCGATAAATGCTGGTTCGCGTCCGACGAAACTGCTTGGCCAACTCGTCGACGCTGGTGCCGCGGCGATAGTGCTGGTAGATCTTCTGCTTGGCTTCGTCGTTCAGCGGGCCGCTTCCCTCCGGGAAAATGGCCGCCTCTGTGTGTTCTTGGTCGAACTGCTTGAGCGTGTAACGGATCGTTTCGACGCTGCGGTTGAACTTGGCCGCGATTCGACGCGCCACTTCCGACGGGCTGGCCCCCGCCGCCCCCAGCCGCCGCGCGCGGATCAGGATTTCGTCCCGCTCTTGATCGGTCATCTGGCTGAACTGGGCTCCGCGCTGTACCCGCTCTGTGTTGCGGGCAACGAACCGATCGATTGAGCTCTTCAAGAACCCGACCCGCTTGCGGCCATCGAATACGAACCGCCGGCTGACCAGACCTTGCTGCCGCCAGCGGGCCACCGTCTTGGTCGAAACGTTGTACCGCTGGCTGAGTTGCTCCACCGTCAGCACCGGCTCCGGCACGCTTTCGACGCGGACGTCGGCGGCGTCCGAGAGGTCCTCAACGAATAGCCGCAGGTCGTGCAGCGCCTCCTGGCCCGGCAACTTCAGATCCGGGTAAGCCTCGGGCTTGAACTCCGTAATTCGTTGGCATAGGAAGCCGTAAGGGTATGTCTGCTGGGGACTCAGCTCGGCCAGCAGCCGTTCGGCGCGGTCCACCTGTTCGAGTTTCTTATCGCGAGGCGCAAAGCGCACCTGCTGATCGCGCAGTTGCCGAATGGCGGGATTGATGTATTGGGCGTGCATGGCAATTTCCTGCTCCGACCCGTCGCTGGAGTTCCCTGCGCACCGCCTGGTGCGCACGAACGGGTGGGATGTTTGGCAGACGAACCGGCATAGCGGTTGACGCAAGCGACCGCCCACGCAACCAACCCGCCCGAACGGCTGCTACAAATCGTGCCTAGCCGCCGGCCGACCCTCCGGTCACGCCTGTTGCTAGGTTGGACGCCACGAACGCTGCAAACGACACTATGCCAGACAATTCCGCCGCCGGTTTCAATTCAGGACGAGCTGGACAAGCCGGTGCTAGCGTCGATTTCACCATCCGTGACGACACGTATGTTGTACGCACATTAGAGTCAAGTGGACCATAAAAAGTTCGTCAATTTGCCGATTTTTCTACTACTGGCAGGGGGTGTGATTGTAATCCGATGGCTGCATTTTCGCTGTAAGGCATTATGTGTACCCGATTTGGAAAAAGTCCGCCAAAAAATCGCCCTGCGGCGACCCGCTAGGGACATTTGGTGAATTTGTGATTTCTTTCACGAAGTTGGGTACGGGAATCGGTGTCCCATGATCGCGTATGGCACACGAACTCGACAAGCGGTTTTTACTCAGCCCGGGAACCTTCGACGCGCGACGGTGTCCCAAAGGAACGCGCGCTGCGACACCGATTGCCGGCCTAATGCTACCTTGTGGGTAGGCAGCGGCCGTGAGATGACTGATAGCCGAAAAATAGTCGCAGCGATATACTTGCCCCGCTTGGACTTACATCGTTCCCGCCGGTGGCGCCTCGTGGCATGGACTGCCTTGCTCCGGCAACGAACCCCCCTAGGGAAACCCGGCCTTGAAGACTCGCGTCGCCATTCTTGGCGCAACCGGCTACTCGGCGCTTGAGCTGATTCGCATTCTGCTTCGGCATCCGCAGGTCGAAATCACCACGGTGACCAGTCGCCAGGAGGGCAACCCACCCATTGCCGCGGTCCATCCGTCGCTGTCCGGTCGGTTGGACCTGCGGTGCGAGGACCTGGGTCCGGTGGCCGTGGCGGCGCGGGCCGACTGTGTGTTCGCCTGTTTGCCTCATGGCGTGACGACGACTCACGTGCCACAGCTCATGGCCACTCGCGCTCGAGTGATCGATCTCAGTGCCGATTACCGCCTGAAGGACGCCAGGCAGTATCAGCAGTGGTACGGGGAACCCCACGGCGACCCCGAGCGTCTGGGCGAAGCGGTGTACGGCATGCCTGAGCTGTTTCGGGCGCAGATTCCGGCGGCCCGGCTGATCGCCAACCCGGGCTGCTATCCCACTGGGCCTTCGATTGCCTTGGCGGCGTTGATTCGGGCGGACTTGGTCGAGCCGAATGACATCATCATCGACTCCAAGAGCGGCGTTTCCGGCGCCGGGCGACAGCCGAAGCTGACCACGCTGTTTCCCGAGTGCAACGAGAGCGTCTCGGCCTACAACGTCGGTCGGCATCGACACACACCCGAGATCGAGCAGAACCTGCGGCTGGCGACGGGCCAAGACGTTTCGATCTTATTTACGCCGCATTTGATCCCCATGGACCGCGGGATTCTATCGACGATTTACGCCAGGCCGCGCGGCGACGCCAGCGAGGAGCGATTGTTCGAGGCGCTGCGGGCCGCCTACGGCCAGGAGCCGTTCGTACGCGTCGTCGACCATTTGCCGGGCACCAAGGACACCAGCGGCAGCAATTACTGCGACATCACGGTCCGGCGCGTGCGGGACCGCGTGGTGGTCATCACTTGCATCGACAACTTGATCAAAGGCGCCGCCGGCGCTGCCGTTCAGAATTTTAATCTGATGTTCGGCTATCCCGAGGCGACGGCATTGGTGGTTTAGCGCCTTCATGCCGGCGAGCGATTCAACTCCAGCCAGTCGTTACAGTCATGAGCATGCAACTGCCATTGGGATATCGCGTCGCGGGGGTTCATTGCGGCATCAAGAAGAGCCCGGAAAAGCCCGACCTATCGCTCATCGTTTCCGACCGCGAGGCGACTGCGGCCGGCGTCTACACCCAGAACCTGGTGTTTGCCGCGCCGGTGGGCTGGGATCGAGGTCGCACGCCCGGCAATAACTTCCGAGCCGTGGTGATCAACTCGGGAAACGCCAATGCCTGTACAGGTCCGCGGGGTGATGCCGACGCGCGGCGCATGGCGGAGTTGGCGGCTGGGACGTGCGGCGCCAAGGCCGAACAAGCGCTGGTGCTCTCGACGGGCGTGATCGGCCATTTTCTCCCGATGGAGCGGATCGAAGCGGGAATTCAAGCCGCCGCCAGCGCCCTGCAAGCCAGCGACGACGCGCTGGTGGTGGCGGCCCGTGGGATGATGACCACCGACACGGTGCATAAGCTGGCGGCGCGTCAATGGCAATGCGGCGGCAAGACGGTGCGGCTGTGCGGCATGGCCAAGGGGGCCGCCATGATCGGGCCCCATATGGCCACCATGTTGGGCGTGGTGCTGTGCGACGCGGCCATTGATCCCCAAACGGCGCAAAAGGCGTTGTCCGCGGCCGCGGGGGAAAGCTTCAATTGCATCAGTGTGGACGGACACATGAGCACCAACGACACCGTGCTGTTGTTGGCCAACGGCGCCAGTGGGGCGATTGTGAAGTCGGCGGCCGAATTGGCCGAGTTTCAAACACACTTGGACGACGTGTGCCAGCATCTGGCCCGGGCCATCATCGACGACGGCGAAGGCGCTACGCACCTGGTGACCATTGAAGTTCGCGGGTGCGCCGACAAGGCCGCGGCACATCGCATCGCCAAGACGGTTGCTGAGAGCCCGTTGGTCAAAACGGCGATTGCCGGCGGCGACCCCAATTGGGGCCGGATTGTCTCGGCCGTGGGCTACGCGGGCGTGCCGTGCGACGCCGGCAAAATCTGTCTGGACCTGAACGGCTTTCGGCTCTATGAAAATGGGGCGCCGCTGGGGTTCGACGAGCAATCCGTTTCGCAATCGATTCGCAGCGAGCGTGAAACCAGCGTGGTCTTGACGCTGGGCGAGGGGCAGGCGACGGCCCGGTTTTGGACGACCGACCTGACGGCGGAGTATGTACGGCTGAATGCCGACTATCGCACATGAGACGGTCCCCGCTTGAGCGCATCAGGGATGGCGCCATTTTGCTGACCGTGGTCCTGGGGGCCGCGACGGTTGGCTATCGCATGGCAGGGTGGTCTTGGCTCGATTCGATCTACATGGTCGTCATCACCGTGGCTACAATCGGCTACGGTGAGATCGGCCCCATGACGCCCGGCCTGCGGATCATGACCATGGCGGTCATCATCTTCGGCATGACCGCCGGCGCGTACACCATTGGAGGCATGATCCAAATGATCACCGAAGGTGAAATCGACCGCGCACTGGGCGAGCGGCGGCTGGGACGTGAGATCGCCAAGTTGAACGGGCACGTCATCATCTGCGGCTTTGGCCGCATGGGGCGAATCCTGGCCGACGAGCTGCACCGGCAAAAAACGCCGTTTGTGGTGATCGAACGCGACCAGCCGCGGATCCGAGAAGCGAACGAACTGCAATATTTGGCCTTGATGGGCGACGCGACGCAGGAAGGCGTGCTGGAGTTGGCCCGGGTGCATGAGGCCAAGACCTTGGTCACGGCGCTGCCCGACGACGCGGCCAACGTGTTCATCACACTCACCGGCCGGAATCTGAACCGCAACTTGCAGATCATCGCCCGCGGCGAGCAGCCCTCGACGCAAAAGAAGCTGATTCAGGCCGGCGCCGATCGTGTGGTGTTGCCGGCGACGATTGGCGCCATGCGAATCGCCAACATGCTCACCCGGCCGTCGGCTGTCGAGTTTTTGGAACTGGTGGCCGGCAAAAGCACGCTCGACGTGGAAATTGACGAAATGGCGGTGCCCGACGGCAGTCTGCTGGTCGGCCAGACCGTCTCGCAGGCCGAGGCCCGGCGAAAGCACGGGCTGTTGTGCGTGGCCGTTCGCCGCGGCGCCGGCCAAATGATCTTCAACCCGGACGACGATTTTCAGTTCGCCGCGGGAGACACGATCATCGTGATGGGAAAGCCGGACGACATCAACCGGTTCCGCAGTGAGAATCGGGTTTAATTGGTCGAGGCCCATTCCGAAAGCCGAGCGACGTTAAAATCGGGTAGGAAACGCCGCATTCGGCCAACGCTGGCCACTATCGGCCCGGCGTCTTGGGCGATAGAATGGTGTCGCGGACTAGAACGGCGCCAGCGGCGCCGCCGTAAACCTGGTCGCTTGCTCGACTCGATCTCCAACGGCGACTCATCGCCAATTCCGCACCGGGGGACGCGGATTCCGTCGTAACGTCGGACTAGCGTTGCTGACCAGACGGCCGTGGCTGCGAATTGTGGCGGGCCGGAAGTCTGCTGGCGACGCCTGCCCTTTGTTCGACTCTCCTTTGTTCGACTGCCGCCCAGGCCGGAGACGTCCTCCTGGCTCGTGCGCGGCGGGCCTCCTTCCCCGGCTGGAGATCCCCTGAAAGAACCACCGCTTACACCCGAGTCGCCGCGACGGCCGGTCTGTCCCGTGTGCGGCAAGCCATCGTATTCCCGTGCGGGCGTACACCCGCAATGTTCAGCGCAGCGCGTCGATCAGCAGTTGACTGCTCAGCGCAAGGAAGAGGAAGTCGAATCCGCCCCGGCCGTCCCGCGCCGCCCGTGGCTCAAGTCGTGCCCGCGTTGCCAACGGCAACTGCCGGCGCGGCGCGTGATGTGCGAGTGCGGCCACAATTTCGACGCCGCCAAACACGCCGCCGCCGGCGCCTAACAGACGATTATCAAACGGAGCACCCATGGGAAAAAAACGCAGTTTTTCGGGCAAGAGTCAGCGCCAATCGGGCGGCCCGCGCGCGTCGCTGCAGCGCGAGCCGATTGTCATTCCCGAGCGGAAGCCCCCGGTGCAATACGGCGCCCCGGTGGTCGTCTTGGAGGATCAACACAAGCAGACGTTCGTATTTGTGTCGGGCGCGTGGTCGCCGTTTGAGATGAGCATCGCCGAGTGCCGCGAATCATGCCGCGTGACCGAACTGTCGCAAAAGATCAAAGGCATGACGCGTTACGAAGTTCGCCGGCCGGTGTAGGATTGCGATGTTCGGCCAAGACGGCAACGTCGGCTGGCCATTCATGCCAGGCACCCATTCATGCCAGGCACCCATTCATGCCAGGCACGTAGTGCCGGGTCTAGGTTATTGCTCCTCACCGCCCGTTGAGTCCTGCCAGGTGTTCTTTCAGGAATTCAGCCAGGTCTCCGTGTCGCAGGTCGTTGGCGCTGCGGAACTGGAGCTTGATCTGGTCTTTGTCGGACCTTTCCGCGTGAAACTCCCGTCCGCAGCCGAGTTGCGCCACTCGGCCCAGTGCGAACTGTCCCTTGGGGCCGGTCAACACCAGGTCGATCGCCGCCCTTCGCTTGGTGTACACGCTGGCCCACGGTTCGCTGGCCTGGGGCACGCGGAGATGCACCACCTGCTGGTTGTTCCAGAGGAATTGGCCCTTGGGCGCCGCTTCGGCCAATAGGTCGCACAATTGCTGCAAAACGTCGGTTTCCCAGTAGACCTTCTTGCCTGGCGGAAAGCCTTTGCGAGCAAAGTGCCATTTCTGCCCCAGCACTTTCCAGGGCATGATGTCGTCCGGGTTCTGTTGGGTTCGCTCGGTGAACTTGATGAACCCTTGGACGCAGCGCTCGACGAATTGCCACACGGCTGGCTTGTCGAATTCGTCCCAGGAATGCAATTGCAATTGCACCTCTTGCCAAGGGCCGCGGAGGTTCTTGCATTTTACGCGCGGCTCTGAGCCATACACCGGCAGGTGCTGCAGTTCGTTGAGCGGCTTGAGGTCGAGCGCCGTCTGCAAGTCCTCGCGCTTGAACGTATTGCGAGGCACGCGGAATTTGAGCGTCAGCAGCCACTCGTGGCCCGTCAGCGCGTGGAAGAACCAACCGTCGGCTTTGCGGGCGGCGGAAATCTCGACCACCGTCCGACCCGTCCAGTCGGTGTCGCCCAGCGCGGCCAACTCGTGGATCTTGTCGACCACCCGCGACAAGATTCGCCCGTCCCAGTTGCACGGCTTGCCCGATCGCCCCACGCGGTCCTTAGTGTGCCAGCGGCGACCGTCGGTCTGCCACGGCATCTGCACTTCCTTGCCCACCTCGTGAATTTCCAGATCGCCGCGGCGACGCTGCTCATACTCGGCCGGATCGAATGGCTTGCGTTCGACGCGCGGGCCGGCCGCCAGCACGGGCGCCAACAACTCGCCGGTGTAGGAGCGCCGCAGCAGAGGCGCTGCGGCGACGGACGCTTTGCCCCGTTTAACGGCAGGCTTGGCGGCGCCGCATTGCTGGGCGTGCGCCACGACGTCCTCCGGCGTCCCCGCCGCCACGACATAGCCTCCCTCGTCTCCGGCTTCGGGGCCCATGTCGACGACCCAATCGGCCGTTT
>CAYWTU010000158.1:0-7717 GCA_964461275.1 uncultured Pirellulales bacterium
TTGGAACGGCTCAGGGCGCGCGGCGTAACGCGGCGGAGCCAGATTCAATAGCCCCGGCTGCGGCGCCGCGCGATTGCCGCGGCTGCCCGGCGCGGGCAGTTGCCGCCAGTGAACGGTGGTGTCCCATTCGTGATCGCCGCGGACCTTCCGCCAAGTGTCCGGCGCCTGGACGAGTTGTTCCACCGCCAGGAATTCGTCGGTACGGCGGTACTCGTTCACGGGGCTGCCGGTCCAAAACGTGCATGCCACGGTGTCGCCCGGCTTGTACGCAGCTTCTGGCTTGGTCGCGATTTCGCCAAATGGGGCGCCGTCGGGGGCCCGTTCATCGGGCCCATCGAGCGCGGTCTTCTTGAAACGCCGCGTGCGCATGTCAGTTGGTTCGGCGCTCGATTCAACCGTCGTACCGCTCTTCAGTGCCCGCGCCAATCGCACAAACTCTTGGCGATAGCCAGCCTCGGTCCAGGGTCCGAACAGCGTATGGCCCCCTTCGTACTGTTGCAACTGATATTCATGCCAGGTGGTGACGTAGCCGGCGAAATCGTTGGCGTACCCCGCCACGATCACCTGCGCAGCCGCGATGCCCAACTCGCGGGCGACGGCGATGCGAAACCGGCGGCCGCTCATGGTGGTGAACTCGGCCGGTCCCACGACCAGCGCCAACTGTCCCAAGCGCACGACCGACAGCGGCAGCACCTGCTCATGCATGGGCGGCTGGGCCAGGCCTGTGGCCACCAAAATCGCCTTCGGGCTTTGGCACTTCTTGAACTCCTCGGGCGGCTTGGTCTTGGGCAGCACCAGCCGTACAAGGGCGTCGATCGCCGGGTCCGACTCGGTCATTCCTTCGCGAAACAACTGGTGTCCACCTCCTTCGGCGTCCGAGCCGGCCGCGAAGGCGTAGCCCCAGGCTGAAGGACACGTGTGCGCCTCCTCGGCGCCGGTAAATTCCTCAGCCACGGCGAGCTGCGAGAAATCGACGAAGGCGTGGACGATCTGAATGGGGCCGGAAAGCGGCTGCGAAGCGTCGCCCATCAGCCGCATCGCGGTCTCCGCCTGACGGCCGCCAATGAGAGCGCAGCTCTCGATGTCGGTCTGGCCGGGGCCGGTGGCGTCGAGATTAAGGTTCGGCGTGGCGTCGCCGCAATTGCTGTTGGCGAACGCCGCTACGAAACCGGGCGAGCGCTGAGAGAGATTTCGTTCGACCTCGTAAGCGGCGTATCCTTTGTTATCGCTGGTGGTCAATTTGTAGTGGTAGTTGACGCTCGTGGGGTGTACGGCAAACCAATTGAGCAGCCCCACTTCGCCCTCCTCGCGCACGAACTTGAGCAGCGTCATGGTCTTGTCGACATCGTGCTTGTACTGGGCGCGTTCGCTCTCGGGATTGTTGCGATAGGCGATCGAGGAGCGGGTGGCGTTGGCCTGGTCGACGTCGCCTTGCGCCAGGAGAATTCTGCCCGGCTTTAAATCCGCATCGGCGCTGGCCAGCGATTCGGCAATGCCGTCGGTCAGGGCCTCGAAGCCCTGCTCGAAGAAGTCGCCCCCCAATACGCTCGACGAAAGATGATGGTGATAGCCGCCCGGGGCGCCGTGGGTGTGCGTGCCGGTGAGAATCAGGTTGGCATGCCCGTAACGGTCGCCCAGCTTTTCGCGCGTCCGCTCCAAGACGGCCAACTTAAGCGTATGCGTCGGAAAGGCAATGTCGCAGACCACATAGGCTAGGCGGGTCTTGTCGGCGGCGTCGGCGATGACGAATGTCCGGGCGTATTGCCGCTGCCGCAGCCCTTCGCCTACTTGTTGCGGATGGACGTAGCCCAGCATTTGGATGCCCCAGACCGGAAGCGTGATGTCGGCGCTGGCCCGTCCGATGCGGTATTCCTGGGCCAAGGCGGGGCACGTCAGCGCGACGATGGACAACGTTGCGGCAATGATTCGCTTCATGGTGGTTGGCATGGCTGGAGCAATGGTTCGTGGGCTGGGGAAGGCGCCAAAGGTCGCCATTGTACTCGGCGGCCCCTGCGCGGGTGTAGCGGCCAGAACCGGCCGGGAGCTTCGTTTTCTGGCCCCGGCCACGGCCAAGTACAATGAATGCCGCCCCCTTTCATCTCCAGCCCTGCGACACCCATGGAATGCCCCGTTTGCCAACACGCCAGCCAGGCAGTTTTCATGGCTCACGGGTATGGAATTCTGGACTGCCAGTCGTGTGGGTTTCGCTTTGCGGACTTGGCGGCGCCTGCTTCGCATACGCGAGAAACCTATGGCGACGGTTATTTCCAAGGGGGCGGGGCGGGCTACTCGGACTATTTAGGCGAGGCTCAACTGCTCCGCGAGCACGGGCGTTGGTATGCCCGGCGGCTAGCTCGCTTCATCCCCACCGGCACGATGCTCGACGTTGGCGCGGCGGCCGGATTCGTGCTGCAAGGTTTTTTGGACGGCGGCTGGCAAGGCGAGGGGCTCGAGCCGAACGCTGCCATGGCCGCCTACGCGCGGCGGGAACTAGGGCTTCATGTCCAAGTCGGCGATCTGGAATCGCTGGCGGCCGATCGGCAGTTCGACCTGGTGAGCATGATCCAAGTTGTGGCGCATTTTGCCGATGTGCGGCAGGCGCTGTCGGCGGCGGCGAAGTCGACCAGGCCCGGCGGTCACTGGTTGATTGAAACCTGGAACAAGGACAGCCTGACCGCCCGGCTGTTCGGCCGGCACTGGCACGAGTACAGCCCGCCCAGCGTCCTTCGCTGGTTTGCGCCGCAGACATTGGCGGCGCTGGCGGGCCAATTTGGCTTTCGAGAAGTGGCCCGCGGCCGGCCGTCGAAATGGCTCAACGGCGGGCACGCCAAATCGCTGTTGCAGTACAAGCTGACGGGACTGCCGTTGGGCAAACTGGCCGCCGCGCCGCTGAAGTTGTTGCCGCAGCGCCTGTCGCTGCCTTATCCGGGCGACGATTTGTTTTGGATGTTACTGAAGAAGTCGCAGTCGTAAGCGGCGGCCACACAACCTGACAACGGCCCTTTCATGAGTCCCATTGTTTCTCAACGCGCCCGAGCAGCCGTTGAATCGTTCTCGTGTCGCCCAATGAACAGGGGACTGACGTCCCCCGCTCGCCGCCTCCGGTGCGTGACGTTTCCGCCGACGCAACACGACCCGCGCGGCGTCAATTCCTCGTCACCGCCTCATGCAAGTTGAAAATGGCGCGGCAGATACTGGTCCAGGCGGCCAGTTCCACCGGGTCGACATCCGCGCCAGACTGCCATTGGCCCACCTGCAATAACTCCTTTGCGGCCTCCGGATGCTGGGAGAAGTCTTGGCGGCTGCGCTGGTATAGGGCGGTCAGCACCTCGCGCTCGGCCGGCTCGATGGGCCGACCCAACGCCTGGCGAAACGCAAAGTCTAGCTTGGCGCCGGTCGCCAACTCCGCGGCGGTCTCTGCCGCGCCCGTCTCCAGCAAGACCCGCTCGGCAAACGCCCGGGCGGCTTCCACGAAACAGGTGTCGTTCAAGAGCACCAGGGCTTGCAGCGGCGTATTCGAGCGTGGTCGGTCGGCGGCGCACTCCTCGCGGTTGGGCGCGTCGAACGCCAGCAGGGCAGGATGCAGATATTGTCGCTGCCAATGGGTGTACAACCCGCGCCGATAGAGCGCCGCGCCTTGGCCGTTCTCCCACTCACGCATCGGAAAATTCAAATGCGCCCAATAGCCCGGCGGCTGATAGGGATGCACGCTGGGCCCACCGACTCGTTCGACGAGCGCTCCTGAAACGAATAAGGCATGATCGCGCACCCACTCGGCGTCCAATCGATAACGATGCTGCCTGGCCAGGAACACGTTTTCCGGATCGCGCTCCAGTTCGGCTGCCGTGGCTCGCGACGACAATTGGTAGGTGTGGGACGTGACCATCAGCCGCACCTGCCGCTTGATATCCCAACCGTGGTCCCGAAGTTCGTCGGCCAGCCAATCCAGCAGTTCCGGATGGGTGGGCCATTGTCCTTGCGCCCCCAAATCGTCGAGCCGCCGCGACAGGCCGGCGCCAAACATCAGCTTCCATAGCCGATTGGCCGTCGCCCGGGCGGTCAAAGGGTTGTCCGGCGCCACCAGCCAACGGGCCAGGTCCAGCCGGGTCGGCCGGGCATCGCCGTCGGTCATTTGCGGCAAGACCCCGGGTACGCCGGGCGAAACTTCTTCGCCGCTTTCATCCATCCAGTTGCCGCGGGGCAGCACGCGCACCGTCCGCGGCGGTACGGAGACGGTGATGAGTGTGGTGGGTATCTCTTTGTCGAGCCCGTCTTGTTGCTGCTTGACCTTGGCGAGCTGCTCGCGCTCGTTGGCCAACTGTGGTGCGATCTCGCGAAAGTACCCGCGAATTTGCGCCCGCTGTTCCTGACTGCGCTCGGCGGCGGGCACAAGCAGATGGCGAGCGACCTCAGGTGAAGGCAATGGCGGCAGCGGCGCGCCGACATCCAAGGGCGACGTGTTGCCCGAAAATCGGAACCGTCCCAGCGTGTGGCGATCCCCCAGCTTCTGTTCCAGCGCAATCGACAGTGTGACCCCCTGGCCGCCGGGCAGCGGTTCGCCGCCGAATACAAATTGAGCGACGTTCGGCTTGCCCACCTGTTCCAGCACCGCCCACCCTTGGTCCGGGCCGTCGACGTCTCCGTCGACCGCGTACCTGGCGACCCAGCGGCCCGCGGACGTCTTGTCGGCAAGCTGAAACTGCTCAAACGTCGCCTGCGCATGCTGAAAGGCAAGCGGTTGCGGCGCGGCATCGGGAGCGGACACAATGGCGGCCCGCAGTTCGGAGAGCACGAAGTTGCCATTGTCGGCCCGGCCCGGTCCCTTCGAGGGCAAGGAATCGTCGGGCAACACTTCCAAGCGAAGCGCGGTCAAGCCGGCAGGCGGCGCCGCAAACGTCAGCGTGGCGGTGTCCTTGTCGGGCTTCTCGCCGCTCACCAGGATGGAACCATCGTCGAGCAACTTCAGCGTTGCGCCGCCGCTGGACGTCATCTCATTGGGCCGCAGGATGGTCCAGGCCTGCAAGTCGGCCTCCCAGCGCTCTTGAGCGGCAGCGAGCTGGGGAGTGTCGGCGCTGATTTGCGCCTCGAGCTCGCTCCGCTGGGCCGCGAGCAGCGCCAGGCGCTCCGCTTGTTGCGGCGAGGGAACCTGCATCCGCGGTCCCCACTCGCCGGTGGCGTGGGCGTTGGCGTAGAACCCTTTTTCTTGTACGTCGGAAAAGAAAGCTTGCAGGCGATAGAAGTCGCGCGCGGTGAACGGGTCGTACTTGTGGTCGTGACACTCGCAACAACCCAGCGTGACCCCCAACCAGGCCCCGCCAAGGTTCCGGACCCGCTCGGCGATGTATTTGGCCAGGTATTCTTTGTCTTGCACGCCTCCTTCAGCGCTCATCATGCCCAGCCGGTTGTAGCCCGAGGCAATTTTTTGCTCGGGGGTGGGGTCGGGCAACAGGTCGCCGGCCAATTGTTCCACCGTAAACTGGTCGAAGGGCAAGTTGGCGTTCAACGCGTTGATGACGTACTGGCGATACGGCCAAATGCTGACCGCTTGGTCGCCGTGGTATCCCACGCTGTCGGCGTAACGCACCAGGTCGAGCCACCACATCGCCATTCGTTCGCCATACCGCGGCGAGGCCAACAATCGATCGACCAGTCGCTCGTAGGCGTCCGGGGCGCCGTCGGCCGCGAAGGCCTCAACCTCAGCGACCGTCGGCGGCAGTCCGGTCAGGTCGAGCGTCACGCGGCGAATCAACGTCCGTCGCGTTGCCCTGGGTGCGGCGGACACCCCCGCCTCACGGCGCTTAGCCTCAACAAATTGATCGATCGGATTGGCGCACTCGGCAACGGGCTCGCTCAGCGTCGGCAACTCGGGTCGCAAGACCGGAGTAAACGACCAGTGCCCCTCCCAGGCCGCGCCTTGCTCGATCCAGCGGCGAATGAGTTGGCGGTCGCGCGGGGAAAGCTGCTTCCCCACGCCCGGAGGCGGCATGATGGTTTCGGCGTCTTCGGCCGTAATACGGCGCCACAGCGAACTCTCGTCCGGCTGCCCCGGCGTGACCGGTCCCCCCTCGCCGCGCAAACCGGCTTCGGTGTCAAGCCTTAGTTCGGCTTCGCGCTTGTTCTTGTCCGGACCATGGCAGGCGAAGCAATGGTCGGCCAGGATCGGTCGGATGTCGCGATTGAACTGCACGCGCTCGGGCAACGCGTCGGCCGCTGACGGTCGTGCCGCCCAGACGCTGCGCACCGCGACATCCGGCAGCGAAATCGTCAAGAACAACAGGGCAATGTACGGGCTACGTGTCATATCGGTACGCGCTCGTGTTCGACAACAAGCCGGGGTCCAATCATCTCAACCGGCCATTATACATGACCGCAACTGACGAACTCGACACCCCTGCCTACGGCTTTGCCGTTCGATTTTGGCAAGCCGCGCGACTTTGCGCCCAGAGATATTCCTCGCGTGTATTGCAGGTTCGCAGGGCATCGAGCTCTGGATCGACGGCGCGCAGCTCCGATTCGCAAATCGGGCTAACCTTCAGCAAGTCAACGAAATCCAAGAACCGCCGTTGGTCGGCGGCCAATTGCCGCTGCGCCGTCGCGAGCACGGTCGTTCGATAGCCGGCGAGCAGCGGGTAGCGCTGTCCCTGAACCAGCGGCACGGCTGCATCCTGCTGGCCCAGCGACGACAGCACCCGTTGAACCACGTTCGAGGTCAATAGCGGCGCATCGCAGCCGGTGAGAAACACCTCCGTCACACTCGGCCGATGTTCGCAAAGCCACTGGAGCGATGCGCAGAACCCTTCCAGCGGTCCCAGGTCGGGCCGGCGATCGCGGACCACCGTCGCGCCGCCCAACGCTGCGGGCAGCTCTTGGTCAGGCGCGGCCGACACCACCACCGTCGCCACGCACGGGCGCACGCAATTCACCACATGGGCAATGAGCGGCACGCCTCCCCACTCCAACGTCGCCTTGGGCGCGCCCATCCGGCGACTTGCCCCACCCGCCAACACAATGGCTCCCCAGGAGGTCATCGCAGGGTATCCTTGCCGGCGGTGATCTCGCGAGCCCGCTCGCGGCTCCAGCGGTCGGCCCAATACAACGGCTCGGGCAACTTGTGGCCCTGCATCAGCCGAGCCGCGAACTGCCCGGCCTGCTTCACGCTGACGCGATGCCCGGGCGAGACATACAACCATTTCTCCCGATCTGCGGTACCGCGGTTGCCTACGGGTTGCGGCAGCGCGACGCCCAGTTGGCGGCCTTCGTGCTGCACTGGCGTGACCGGCAGCGACAATTCGCCGGCGCCGCGAGGCTTGCCCGTTCGCACCAGCGACCCACACAACCGGCGTTTGGTGACGCCGATCGTGGGAACGTTCAACGTCACTCCGAAATGGACGGCCAAGCCGGCGCCGCGCGGATGCAGCACACCGCTGCCGTCCACCAGATAGACGTCGGCCAACTGGCCGGCCTCCAATGCCGCCTGCCACGCCGCGATGAGCAGCGGGGCCTCGCGAAAAGCAAGGAATCCGCTCAAGTATGGAAATGTGACGGGCCGTTCCACCGCATGCGCCCAGAGGACTTCCTTGCCGTCGGCGTCCATGAGTACATATTCCATTACGCCAATCTCGGCGCCGGTGGCGTCCCGGGCATACGAGACGTCGAGCGCCGCAACCTTTCGCGGAACCCTGGCCACTGCGACTAGCCGCACCCGCTGCGCCATTTG